>CAZUSF010000177.1:0-3793 GCA_964623355.1 uncultured Thiobacillus sp.
CCGGCATCCTGCGGCCGATGCTGTCGCGCGACGACAATCTGGCATCGCGCCTGAATCGCGCCTGCTTTCTCTATCTCGAACAAAACTGGCGGCATCTGGATCAAATCGGCCAGCCGCCACGCCGCAACCTGAACGGCATTATGCAAATTGCGCGCGACGACACCCATGCAGAAATCCAGCGCGAATGGCTAGCCGGCAACAACTACCCAAACGCGTTCATCCAGTTCCTCGCAGCCGATTCGGCCAGCCGGCGACTTGGGGCAACAGTCGCGCGCGGCGGCTGGTGGTTTCCGCACGGCGGCTGGGCCAGCCCGGCCAGCCTGTGCCGCGCCTGGCTCAGCGCCGGCGGCGGCAATATTCACTTTACCGGCGGCGTCGAGATTGCCTCGCTGCAACCAGCCGGCACCGAATGGCAGGTGTGCGACAGCACCGGAAAAATTCTGGCACAAGCGCCGGTGGTCATTTTTGCCACCGGCGCCGGCAAGCTGGCGCACACCGCCGGCCTGCCGATCACCCCGGTACGCGGCCAGGTCAGCCATCTCGCCGAAGGCAGTTTGCCAAAGCTGAAATACGCAATCTGTTCCGAAGGCTATCTGACACCGGCGATAAACGGCGTGCATTGCCTCGGTGCGTCATACCTGAAAGACCGCTTCGATCACACACCCAGCCAGGAAGAACACCGCGACAACCTGCAGCGCCTGGCGGGCATGTTGCCAGCTACGGCAGAAGCACTGGATGTTGCCAAACTCGACGGCCGAGTCGGCTTCCGCGCCACCACACCGGATCATTTGCCGCTGGTCGGCGCGCTACCCGATTTGAATGCCGAGTTGAAGCCCGGCGTACGCTTCAACACCTTCCCGCGCCATACCGGCTTGTACAACCTGCTCGGCCTGGGTTCCCGCGGCCTGGTCTGGAGCGCATTGCTGGCCGAGCACCTGGCCTGCATGATCAATCAGGAACCGCTGCCGTTGCCTGGCGACCAGGTCGATGCCATCGACCCGGCGCGCTTTGCCTTGCGCGCCTATCGGCATGTTGGATAAGCCTTGATTCCACTGTTGACGAATTAAATCGTTAACTATCAAAGCATTGCGTGTGACCTGCAGGTGCGAATTTATTCGCATAATAAATGCGTTATGTGCGAATTAATTCGCACCCACAGGGGTTCCAGTAGAGCTTTTTAGGATAAGCGGACATCGCTTTGAACATTGCTGGACCTCGATACAGATTCAGCCGTAACTCATTCAAACACCCAAGTCGCTTCTCGTTGATACCGTTGTATTGACTGCAATGTCTCATGGCGGGCCACCACAATCACTCCATTAAGTAGAGAAATATGGTTAATATGGTAATATTTATACATTATTTGGCTCGTATCAACGAGCGATATGGACCACGATACGAAGGCTGATACGAATCATGAAATGGGAATCCGCTTCAGACCTAAACCCTATGCCCAAACCCAAAACCTGGGTCGATCCAAGCGGCTCCCCCACCTCGTTATGTCAGGTTCTCCTGGCCTTTGACGCGGACCCGGCGGTGGAGTCGCTTCTGGTGTTTGCCTGCGATGCCAACGGATTCAACCCGGGCGACTTGGATAACACCTTGCACTCGATAAGCAAGCCGGTATTCGGCGGTGTGTTTCCAATGGTGATCAGTGATGGGGTGATCTTCAACCGGGGGACTGTGGTTTTCGGGCTTCCCTATTCATCGCAAACCTGGGTGATGTCAGGTCTGGACCAGTCTGGTGCAAAGGACATGGATGTCTGGAGTGACAGCGGAGCAAGCGTCTCGTTTCCACATGCGCCGGGGCGTCTTATATTCGCCGTGGTGGATGGCCTGTCGGCCGGCATCAGTCAATTTATCGATACCCTTTTTGATCAATTTGGCCTTGACCAGAACTATATTGGCGGTGGTGCTGGTTCTTTGAGTCTGGTGCAGCGCCCCTGCGTGATATGCAACCAAGGATTGCTGGCCAATGCTGCCGTCGTTGCGCTGATCGCCGCACACAATGGTGTGGGAGTTGCGCATGGCTGGAAAGCGGCCTCACGTTCGATGCGCGTCACCGAGTCATCAGGGCGCCGCATCATTTCAATCGATTGGCGCCCCGCCGCAGAGGTCTACATGGAAGAAGTGGAGGCTATCTCCGGTATGCGATTCGCGGATATGGACTTTTTCCAGATCGCGAAATGTCATCCGCTCGGCATCCTCGGACTTGGGCGCGAACTGGTTGTCCGCGACCCGCTTAAGACCGACGACGGTAGCCTGATCTGTGTCAGCGATGTATCGGTCAACAGCATGATTTGCATTCTTGCAGGAAATGCCAACGACTTGCTGGAAGCAGCCAGCACAGCCATACAGATTGCCGAGGCTAACCTGAGGCCTTCAAAACCGGTGGCCGGACTGTTGATGGATTGCATCAGCCGAGCAATTTATCTGGAAACGCGTTTACAAATCGAGATTGACAAAGCTTGTGAGGGTCAAACACCAACAGTGGGCGCTCTGACCATAGGCGAAATTGCCGGCGATTCACTGGCTGCACTCGAATTTCATAACAAAACATTGGCCTTGTGCCTGCTCTCCGATTCTTCCGATGACGTCGAACATGCATGAAATTCTCTTGGAGCTCGCCCTGGCGAGTAAACCGGGCAATGACACGAACGAGTTGCTGACCGACGCTTTGCCGTTATTCGTGCGCCGGCTCGGCTGTCTGGCAGCCGCAGTAATCGATGTCGGGCAGACACCTGCGAAGAAAATGTATTCGCTGCCGCGGAATCTTCCCGCCGATAGTGGACTTGATGCTGCATTGATGGAGTGCAAGCCCGCCGGCGTTACTGAGCACCACGACGACAAGGGACGTGTCAGCTACCTGTGGCATCTCGGGGCTGATTTGCGTCTCCTTTTGTTGCGTGCTGCACCTCTCGATGTCGTGGTGTTGCGCGATCTTGGCCCGGTTATTAACCATCTGGCGAATGCTCTCGAGCTGACAATAAGCCGTAGCCGGCTGGAAGCCGCGAATATCACTTCTCAACGGCTGGCCCACTTGCTGGGCGCAATGAGTGCGATCAACCGCTTGATCGCCACCGAAGATAATCGTGATCGCTTGCTGGAACAAACCTGCCGAGTGCTGGTTGGCAATCGTGGTTATTTCAATGCCTGGATCACGCTGTTGGAGGAAGGCAAACCCGTGCAGCCGTGTTATCGGGCGGGTTTTGAAAATGCGGGGGCGGGGGGTGATGACACTTTCTTGCCTATGGCTGATCGCCTTGCGGACTGCACGCTGCCCCATTGCGCGCAACTGGCCTTGTCGCACGGTGGCTTGCACATCATTCAACAGCCCACTGAGGAGTGTGGCGACTGTCCCCTGGCGAGAGGTTATGCAGGACGTGTCGGCTTGACCGCCCGTCTCGATCACGATAATCGGGTTTATGGCTGGCTGACGGTTTCAATTGATGCCGAGCACGCTCAGAATCAACGTGAGCGAGATCTGTTGCAACAAGTGGCGGCGGATCTTGCGCACGCCTTGCATGCGCTGGAGATCGCGCAACAGCAGCGCAAGCTGCTACAGACACTGACCGGAACCGGAAGAATGTTCGCAAGCCTGGGGCCGGACAGCGAGGCAAACATCGCCACTATCGTGCGCGAGGCTTGCGAGTTGACCGATGGCGCGGCCTCGCTCTACAACCGCCTCGACGTCAGCGAGAAATCGCTGCTGGTCTGGTCAGGACACAACGTGCCAGCGGACATGCCTGTGCGTGATGCACCCAGCGGCCACATTTGCTATGAAGCCACCATC
>CAZUSF010000177.1:3893-5373 GCA_964623355.1 uncultured Thiobacillus sp.
CACATCAACCGGGTGCTCAAGGCGATCCGCGACGTCAACCATCTGATCGTGCATGCGGTGGATGCCGAGTCACTCCTGGCCGAGGCCTGCAGATTGCTGGTAGACAGCCGAGGCCTGCTCAATGCCTGGATCGTCCAGGTGGAAGACGGTCAACCCATAGCGCCGGTTTACCACGCGGGCGAAGAATGGGGCCTATCGCGCATGGCGGACAGCCTATGCGTGAACGGCCTTCCCCGTTGTGCTCGCCATGTCATGCAGGTGGGCGGCGTTTATCGCGTGCGGGAACCTACCGCCCAGTGCGACAACTGCCCGATGGCCCGGTCTTGTGAAGGGACTGGTTTCTCGACGTTGAATCTGGTGATCTCGCATGGCCAGGAACAATATGGATGGCTGTCCGTTTCGGTGCCCGCCGAGTATGCGGACGACTTCGAGGAACATGGGCTACTACTGGAAGTGGCCGGCGACCTGGGCTTCAGTCTGCATGCCATGAAAGTAGCTCAGAAAGAAGCACGCCACTCCCGCCTTCTGACCCGGCGGCAAGAGGCCCAGGGCCTGTTGACGGCGATCTCCGCCAGGCTGCTGCAATGCTCCGTGGAAGAAACCGATGCGGCCATCGAATTGGCCTTGGGTGATCTGGCCGGTTTTGCCGGCGCCGACCGTGCCTATGTGTTCCTTTTCTCTGCCGACGCCACTCAGATGAGCAACACCCACGAATGGTGCGCAGCCGATATCGCGTCCCAGTTGGCACAGTTGCAGGGGTTGTCGGTGGATGCATTCCCTTGGTGGATGGCCAGGCTGGATCGCGGGGAAACCATCTTTATCGAGGATTTGGCATCGCTTCCCTTCGATGCGGCTGCCGAGCGGGCAGTGCTGAAAGCCCAAGGCATCCGCTCACTGTTGGTCATGCCCATCGGTGAAGGACGTACCTTCGGCTACCTGGGTCTGGACTGGGTGCGCCAGAAGTCGGATCTGGAAGTGGAACTGATCCCCTTGCTACAGATGGCCGGCAATCTTTTCCGGGGTGCCATTGCCCGGTTACAGGGCATGCGCACGCTCTTGCAGCGAGAAGAGGAATATCGCCTGTTGGTGGAAAACCAGCATGACCTGGTAGTCAAGGTCGATCTTGATGGCCACTTTGAATTCGTCAGCCCTTCCTACTGCAAGTTGTTTGGCAAAGCCGAGTCCGAACTACTTGGTCACCGCTTTCTTCCACTCGTCCATGAGGAGGATCAGGCCGCGACGCTACGCGCCATGGAATCGCTTTTGCAATCGCCGCATCAATGCCAGGTTGAACAGCGTGCCATGACCATCAACGGCTGGCGTTGGCTGGACTGGTACGACACGGCGGTGCTCGATGACGCCGGCAAGGTGACCTCCATCATCGGCGCGGGGCGGGATGTGACCGATCGCAAGCTGGTGGAAGCTGAGCTGCGGCGCACGTTGGAGGATGTGGTGCATCTTCTGGGCCGAGTAGTCGAAC
>CAZUSF010000178.1:0-5316 GCA_964623355.1 uncultured Thiobacillus sp.
GCCGCCGCGAAGTGCTTCGAGAAGTTGAGCGCATGAGCGACGGGCTTTCCGCGGAAGACAGTTTCCGCCTGCAAGTCCTGCTGGCGCAGGATCTGAAGGCAATCCGGATCGACGAATCAACGCTGACGCTGCACGCGTTGACCGACAAGGGCGAAGCCAGCATTCCGCTGTCGCCCAACTGCCGGACCGATAAATATCTGCGCCTGATTCGCGAAGTCCTGTCCGGCCACGCACTGGGTTCACCCGGCGGCTACCCGGTCTTTCTCACGCGCTGGACGCGGCATGGCCAGATGGCCGGCGTCAACCTGGGCAAACTCCTGCTCACCGGCGAGCCGGAGGCGGTGGTTGCCGTGGTGCATTCGCCCGGCCTCACCGACGAGCTAGCGCGCCATGCCTGGTGGACGCTACCGACCATCGAAAACGCCCGCCTGATGCTCAGCCGCGAAGCCGTGGCGCAAGGCCCGATGGGGCCGGTTCTGGCTGATTTTCTGGTCGAGCACCTGCCGTTTCTGCAGGACGACCACCTCGGCATCATCGACACCGTTGCAGTGTTGATCTACTCCAGGGCGGTAACACCGGCCGGACTGGAAACCATGTGGAAATTCGGCCGCCGCAGCAATACCCATTTCGTCGCATTTCTCGAAATGGCAGCGGGACAATTGCCATTGCCGTTGGCTGCACACGCGCAATACCAGGAAGTCAGCGACGCTCTGACCAACAATCTTGCCGCAGGGCACCCCGCAGCCAACGCGCTTGAACGCGCATTATCCAGTCAGGGCCAGACCTTCCTCGATGCCGCCGCCGACATACTGGAGCGTCCGGAAACGCAGGAAGTGGTCAGCCGCACGCTGAACGCCATCGGCCGCTATCTGAGCGACAGCATCGACTGGAATCAGGCCGATCAACCAATCAACGATGCCTGTCAGGCCTTCGCCGCCAAACTCGAAGCCGTCACCCGACTGGCGCGCTGCAACGACAGTCTGGTACAAGCGATCTTCGCCCGCTCCACCGCCATCGGCTCTTTGATGCGGCGCAGGATCGAACCAGTGATTACGCCGTTGCTGAACGATATTGCGGAATTGCGGCGGTAGTCTGGCGTAACGCGACAACACTTAATTCAAACAACATGCCCGGAGAGAAAACGTGAACCAGGAACCTTTGATTTCAACTGAAATGTTTGACTACCTGCGCACGCTTGGCATCGAGCCGTACACCAAGTTGAACGATGCCGCGCGTGAACAATTGGGCGACGGGGTGCGTCTGGTCGTGCTGTTTGCGGGGGAAAGCTTCGTCACCCAAAAACCGGGCCTGCGGATCACCGCCCTTTCCGGAAAAGTTCGCCTCGAACCCGCCAACATCCTGCTCGACCTGAAAACCAGCCGGGAACGTACGTTTCTGACCCAGGCCGGAGATAACCGCCTGATCGCGACGGAAGACGCTGTGGTTGTCGTGGCCGACGCCGAATTCCTCGACATGCTCTCGTCCTGGACCGAACTTGCCGCTTATGCCCGACATACCGAGGGCGAGGACATGTTCAAACGCTTGATGTCGATCAGGCACACCGTGGCCTTCCAGCGCCTGCCGCTCGAGCATGTGATTGCCGCGCTGAAACTGATGACTCCGCGCAAGGTGAACGCCGGCGAGGTGATCGTCAGCCAGGGCGAACGCGGCGATGCGTTCTATCTGATCTGGTCTGGTCGCGCCGAAATCTGGAAAGCCGACATCTACGACGACGAAGCCCAACTGGTCGCCACGATTGGCCCGAAAGATACCTTTGGCGATGAAGCCCTGGTGGTGGGCGGCAATCGGAATGCCAGTGTGAAAATGATCGAGGACGGCGAATTGCTGGTCCTGGGCGAACAGGATTTCCGCAACCTGATGTCGCAGCCGTTGATCGAAGAAATCTTGCCCAACACGGTGCCGCCGATGCTCCAGGGCGACTGGAAAGCCGTCGATGTGCGCTATGCCGAAGAATTCGAGGATGGCCATATCCCGGGCGCCATCCACCTGCCGCTGCCGCAATTGCGCGCCCTCGCAGATTCCATGCTCGACAAGAACGGCAAATACATCACCGTCTGTCTCAGCGGCAAGCGCAGCGCAGTTGCCGCCTTCCTGCTCAAGCAGCGCGGTTACGAAGTCGTTGCGATGAAGAACGGCATGTCCGACTGGGAAGGCGAAACCGCCTGCTGACTCACTTTTTTGGCTGAATAACCATGAACAAAACCACTCTCATCGTCGGCGGTGTCGCCGGCGGCGCCTCTTGTGCTGCCCGCCTGCGCCGTAATGATGAACAGGCCAGGATCATCGTGCTCGAACGCGGTCCGCATGTGTCCTTCGCCAACTGCGGCCTGCCCTATTACGTCAGCGGCATCATCGCAAATGAAGAAGACCTGCTGCTGGCGACGCCGGAATTCTTTCAGCGTCGCTTCAACATCGACGTGCGCACCGGCCACAACGTTACCGCTATCGACCGCGCCAACAAGCTCGTCCAGGTCAGCCGCGATGACGGCGGCTGCGAGCAGATCGCCTACGATCATCTGGTCTTGTCGCCCGGCGCCCAGCCGATCCTGCCGCCGATTCCCGGCATTGACCTGCCCGGCATCTTCTCCTTGCGCACGGTGCCTGACAGCAACCAGATCAAGCAGTGGATCAAGCGCTACGACGTGCGCCACGCGGTCGTCGTCGGCGGCGGCTTCATCGGTCTGGAAGTCACGGAAAACCTGCATCACCTGGAAATCGGCGTCACCCTGATCCAGCGCGACCCGCAGATCATGACCACCATCGACCCGGAAATGGTGCAGCCGATGACCAACGCCGTGCGCGCCGCCGGCATCGATCTGCGCCTGAATTGCGAAGTCAGCCGCATCGACAGCACGACCAGCGATGGCGCGCCCGGACCGCTGCGCATCACCCTGTCGAACGGCGATCAACTGGTCACCGACATGCTGATCCTGGCCATCGGCGTGCGTCCGGACACCGAACTGGCGCAGTCATGCGGACTGGAAACCAACAGCCGCGGCCACATCGTCGTCGACTCCCGCATGCAGACCTCGGACCCGGCCATCTTCGCGGTGGGCGACGCGGTCGAAGTGCAATGCGCCATCACCGGCAAGCGCACCGCACTGCCCTTGGCCGGGCCCGCCAACCGACAAGGCCGCATGGTCGCCGACATCATCACCGGCAAGCGACGCGGCTTTCGCGGCGTGCAAGGCACCGCCGTCTGTGGCGCCTTCGGCCTGACGCTGGCCAGCACCGGCCTCAACGAACGCACCCTGCGCAGCCACAAGACGCCTTACGAAGCGGTCTACATCCATCCGCGCAACCATGTCGGTTACTACCCGGGCGCGAAAACCATCAACATGAAATTGCTCTACGACACCGGCAGCGGCCGCGTGTTGGGCGCGCAGGCGATCGGCCCGGATGGCGCCGAACGCCGCATCGACGTCATCGCCATGGCGATCCAGATGGGCGCAACCGTGTTCGACCTGGAAGAGGCAGAACTCTGCTACGCCCCCCAATACGGCGGCGCCAAAGACCCGGTCAACCTGGCCGGCATGGTCGCGGCCAACGCCATGCGCGGCGACCTGCCAATAACGCACTGGAATGAAATCGGCTGCCAGACCGCGCTGGTGCTCGATGTGCGCACCGCCGGCGAGTTGCAGCAAGAACCCATGCCGTGCGGAATGCACATCCCGATCGACGAACTGCGTGATCGCCTGAGCGAATTGCCGAAGGACAAACCCATCCAGGTCGTCTGCGGCGTCGGCATCCGCGCCTACAACGCCATTTGCCTGCTACGCCAACACGGCTTCCAGGCCAGTTTGCTGTCCGGTGGCGTATCCACATGGATGCATCTGGAAACACCCCTGGGGAATAACTGAGTTGTACCGCACGGGAGCACGTCACCCTGTTTAGAACGTCGCCCTGTTTCCGGAGGACCGATCGGAGCGACTGCGACTGCGCTTTTGTATGGCATGACTGTTGTAGTGCGCAAGGTCGATGACTTTGATCCAACCGGTGTCCCGATCTTCAACCCTTGGATACGTCCATGATTGACGAAGATTAGAAACAGGGAACAGAACACGGTTTTTCTGGCACTTCGATTCGTTCGAGATTGAGAGCAAGGGAAGACAAGCATGCGTAAATTTTTCTGGATACTGATCCTGTTGGCCGCGCCGGCCTGGGCGGATGACATCAAGGTCAGCAAGGTCACCCTGCAATCCGGCGATGTCGATATTCCCATCGAAGTCGCGGTCCCCGTCGGCAAGGGGCCGTTTCCGCCGGTGCTGTTCATCCACGCCAAGCGTGGTTATGACGAGAACGAACACCGCCACATTACGGAATTGGCGCGGCAAGGCTACCTGGTGGTGGCGCCCGACTGGTTGAGCGGCCGCATGATCGAACGCTGGCCGGCAGAGCATCATCCGGAAACCGAGAAGGATGTCGAGATGGCGCTGAATTACCTGATGGCCTTGCCCGATGCGGCGAAGCAGCCGGTGGGCATCGTCGCGCTTTCGCGCGGCCCCTATCTTGCGATCCGTCTGGCGGCAAAGCGT
The DNA here is from genome assembly GCA_964623355.1 of uncultured Thiobacillus sp. Taxonomy (GTDB): domain Bacteria; phylum Pseudomonadota; class Gammaproteobacteria; order Burkholderiales; family Thiobacillaceae; genus PFJX01. The sequence continues at coordinate 4,557 of CAZUSF010000178.1, forward strand.
GGTCAGGACATCGCCGCCATCGTCAGCTACTACGGCCACATGCAAAACCCCAATGCACCGGAGCCGGACCAGTTGTTCCGTGTCGCGCCCGAGGTCATGGAAATCACCACGCCCATGTTGTTTCTGATCGGCGAGGCGGATTTCGAATTGCGCCGCATCAACGGCGGTCGCGCCTTTTATGCCCTTTGGGAACGCGGTGTGCCGGTCGAGTATCAGGTCTACCCGATGGCGCGGCGCGCCTTCGATTTCCGCGCCGACCAGACCCCCGAGGAAAAAATTGCCACCCGCCACGCCCGTCAGCGTGCCGACCAATGGCTGCGTCGCTGGATGCAGCTGGACGCGGCGGAAAAATAGGCTAAAAACCTGTCACTTCAGTCGATAAAGCGATATCGAGGTCAGATGTTGCTTCTGGATACCGGCTTACCCCATGCCGGTATGACGGCGATATTTTCTGCTTCTATTAACTCTGGATTCCTGCGCTCGCAGCTTGCGCTGTTCCATCACCCTTCCTCACTCCGAAAACCCCAATCTTGCCGAAACCCTGCGAGCCGGTTGCATCGCGGATCAGTGCACCGATGCAGCCGACGCCCAGTTCCGCTTCTTCATCATCCAGCGCGTAACCGCGTGCGCTGCACAAACCAATGTCTTCCAGCAAGGTTTTGATGTCATGCCGGGTGTTGCTGGTGTAAGCCGGCAACCGGGTGCTGGCGTATTCCCGTGTCGCGGCGGCGCCGGCTTCGCCCAGCATCAGCTTGCCGAC
>CAZUSF010000179.1:0-5300 GCA_964623355.1 uncultured Thiobacillus sp.
CGATCAACCTCTTTCGCCCAGGCATCGACACCGCCGGTCAGATTGATCACATTTTCAAAACCATTATGTTCAAGGAAGCGGGCAACATGAAAACTGCGCACGCCGTGATGGCAGATCACCACGGTTTCCTGATCAGGGTCGAGTTCGGAAAAAGTCGATTGAAACTGGCTCATCGGCATCAATTTTGCGCCTTCGATGTGACAGCGTTCGAACTCCCAGGTTTCCCGCACATCAAGCAAAAACGGCTTTTCGCGTTGCGGATCATCGAGCCAGGCCTTCAACTCAGCGGGCCGAAGTTGCCGCATCAGAAAACAAACCGCTCCGGCGCCAAGGCATTTTTCAACGCCGGCACGCTGGTTTCGAACAAACGGTCAGTCCGGTAGGTAGCAGGCGCAAGACAGGTTACCAGCGTCGCCGCCATTGCATCGCCTTCGCCGACGATGGCGAACAGACGTCCGCCAGGACTCAGCCGACTCAAATAAGCCGGCGGCAACAATGGGGTGGAACCTGTCAGCACGATGACATCGAAACCGCCATCATCTGTCCAGTCTTGCGCTGCGTCACCCTGGCGACCTTGGATATTGGTCAGCCCGTGCGCCTTGAATTTGCGCTCGGCTTCATTTTTCAGGTCAGACCGTAACTCGACGCTGACAACGATACTGGCCTGATGCGCCAGCAAGGCGGTGAAATAACCGCTGCCGGTGCCGACTTCGAGAACCCGATCATGGCCACGCAACTGCAATGCCTGCAAAGCGCGCGCTTCGATTTTCGGCGCCCACATGACTTCGCCGTCGCCAAGCGGAATCTCCATGTCGACAAAAGCCAGCGACCGATAGACCTGCGGCACATAGTCTTCCCGTTTCACCTTGTGCAGCAGATCCAGCACTTTGGGATCGAGAACGTCCCAGGGACGAATCTGCTGTTCAACCATATTGAAGCGCGCTTGTTCGTAGTCCATCGCCCGTACATCCAAAATTAGAATTGGGTTTGATTTTAGCTGATCAGCCAGAGTGAAGTATTCTCGCCTGAACCCCTGTTCTGAACCTCTGTTGATTCCGGATTTTCCATGAGCTTTTTCCGTCGCCGTAGCCCCGGCCATTCCCCGGTCGAAATCTCCGAACGCAATGACATCCGTTTCCTGCATCTGGGCGGCCCCGCCGTGCAAAGTTCGATGCGGCTGAAGGAACCGTATGCGCTGGATCTGGAATACACCCGCGCCATGATGGCATTTATGCTGTTTCGGCGAGAGCCGAGTGATATTGCGCTGATCGGGCTTGGCGGTGGTTCGATCGCCAAATATATTTATCGTCACCTGCCGCAAAGCCGGTTGACTGCGTTGGAAATCAATCCTGAAGTGGTGGCCGCCGCGCGCGCCTATTTCATGTTGCCGCCGGATGACGAACGGCTTTCGGTGATCACCGGCGACGGCGCGGCCTTTGTGCATGCAAACCCGGACAGCCAGGATGTCTTGCTGGTCGATGGCTTTGATGCCAAACGCATCGTCGATGCGCTCGCCAGCGCCGAGTTTTATCGCGCCTGCAGGGATATGTTGCGCCCCGGCGGGGTAGCGGTCTTCAACCTGTGGGGATCGGATGAATACTATCCACGCTATTTCGACCGGCTCTCCCGCGCCTTTGGTGAACATGTGCTGCAACTTCCGGCCGAGAAGAAGGGCAACATCATCATCTTCGCCTTTCGCAAACCCTTGCCGACCGTCAAATACGAGCCACTGCTGCGCAATGCACAAGTCCTGGAAGCGGAACTGGGCCTGGAGTTTGAAGCCTTCATTTCACGCATGCGGAACTGGAACCCTACCTCGCACGACGCTTTCATCCTCTGACGGACCAAAGTGAAAACACGATCCTTTCACGATGCTTTCCATCCCTGATGAAGGGTGGGAAAATCGTTCCCAATTGTGTAATTTTTCGAGGCGGCCATGATCGACAAAGACGGTTACCGGCCGAACGTGGGCATCATCATCTGTAATGCGCGCAATGAGGTTTTCTGGGGCAAACGCATCCGTCAGAATTCCTGGCAGTTTCCTCAGGGCGGCATCAAGCATGGCGAAAGCCCAGAACAGGCTATGTTTCGTGAGTTGACTGAAGAAGTTGGGTTGGCGCAAGAACATGTGCGCATTCTTGGCCGCACCCGCAACTGGATGCGCTATGACGTACCACGCGACTGGATGAAGCGCGAGTGGCGCGGCCATTACCGTGGCCAGAAGCAGATCTGGTTTTTGCTGCGCCTGGTGGGGCGTGATTGCGATGTCAAATTACGCGCGTCGGATCATCCGGAATTCGACGCCTGGCGCTGGCATGAGTACTGGGCGCCGGCAAACGATGTTGTTGAATTCAAGCGCGAGGTCTACCGTACAGCACTCAACGAACTGGAGCGTTATTTGAGCATCGGCGCCGAGCATCCGCGTACTTGCCATCCTTATATGCTGGCAATGCGCTCACACGGCATCGGACGTACCTGAAGCACATTCCTGTCTGGCATTCATCCATTCAGGCAACCCATGAAGCGAGTTTTATCGTGAGCAGAAACTACAACGTCATTCCAACCTCTCCCTTGCATAAGGGCGCAACTTTCCATAAACCCTGCCAATCGCTGCCAGAAAAGGTTACCTTGGACCAGTCGGCCGCGTCGGTGATGACTGATTTCACCGTCGTCACTGCGTACACGATCTTCCCGTTGGAAACGATCGAAGCCGCGCGGGCCAAGATGATTCATCGCGGTGTCCGCATGTTGTTGGTGGTGGATGACCAGAATCACATTCTGGGCCTGATCACTTCTTCCGACTTGACCAGCGAAAAACCGATGCAGATCGTGCAAACCCAGGGCATCCGTCACTCCGACGTGATGGTGAAAGACATCATGACACCACGAGAGCGGCTGGAAGTCCTCTGCATGGAGAATCTGCAGACCGCCCATGTTGGCGATATCGTCACCACCCTCAAAGCGCACGGTCGCCAGCATGCGCTGGTGGTTGAGCAGGCACAGGATCACAGCCAGATTTTGCGCGGCATGTTCTCGGTTTCCCAGATCAGCCGGCAACTTGGCTCGCAAGTCGAAACCGTCGGCGTCGCCAGCACCTTCGCCGAATTGGGCGCGGAACTTGGCAGATAGCGGCAGATAGCGTGAAACTGGTTCTCCGCGCCGAATCACAACCCGCCTGCGCGGGTCAGTGGACGAGTGCAGAACCGCTATGGAAACTGGCCCCAAAACGAGATAGCGAAGGCCATCCCTATATTGATTTCATGATGCTGGCGCCAGGCATAAAGAAACGTCCAGCGCACGAAATTGAATGCTTGACCCGAATCATTCAGGGCGTACTCGCCCAGTTTTCCAACTGGGTCGTGTTTGCTGATTTCAATCTGAAACTCAATCTGCTCTGGGTCTCGTTGAAATATCGCCCAGGAATCATGACTGAAATCGTCGCCGCCCTGCGCGCCCAGGCACCCATGCTCAAGCTGGTTGCCCATAATCCAGACCCACGGTGAAGAGATGTTGTTTTTGATGCGCAACCTGATGGTCCTCTCGCTGGCGATATTCACATCAGCTGCCTGGTCGCAACAGCACGGCTCCACTCAGCCTACAGGTTGGCCGCAAATCCTGTTCTGGACGGTCAATCCATATAATTTGCAGCCGCAGCTTTGGATGCAACCAACCACCATGCCGAGACCGGGTATTCCGCAAGCGATTCCTTTTCCGACACCCTTCTGGCTCTGGCCGTTGCCACCACAACCGTCATCCTTGGCACCTTCTTCGCCTGCCGCTTCCTTGCCAACAGCACCCTCGCCTCCGACCGTTTCTGCTACGCAAGTGGAAACACTTACGCCTGAAATACTTCCGGTGACACCGCCAACGGTGCAAGAGGAAACCCTGGCCGCGGCACCTGCACCCACGCCGGCAACCACAGATATTTCCATAACGAAACCCGAGCCAGCCTTAGCCGAAGCAACGCTTCCAATCGCGCCAATCGAGGTTACCGCGACGACTTCGTCCATTGAGGCACCGCCCATCCCAGCAGCTCTCGATGAAAATATCGCGCGAATGGAAGCAGAGCCGAAACCGGCAAGTGAAGCCAAAACGCTCAAAAAAGCGAGAACCGCGAAGAAAAATGTGATCAAAAAGGTTCGCAAATTGTGCTGGAAAGATGGCAGATTGGATGTCTGTCCCTGAAAACTGATCTGCGCCAAAACGCCTGTTCAAGCAGCTCACCTCAATCGACTACCCAAGTGGGTAGCGCACGCAGATTAAATCCCGAGTAAAATAATCAAGTTATTTCTGATCTTGAAAAGCAAGCCATCGCCTTCATTTCTCAGAAATCAAGAATTCACCCTTGCGTCAACAAATCCATCTTTTTCCAACCTAGAGGTCAGACCATGTCGGTTTCCGTCGAGCAAGTACAGGCAGCACTTAAAGAAGTTATTGATCCCAATACACAGAAAGATTTCATTGCCACCAAGTCAGTCCGCAACATCCAGGTTGATGGCGGCAAAGTCAGTCTCGATATCGTCCTGCCCTACCCAGCCAAAATGGTCATGTCAGAGATGGCAAAACTGGTTGAGGACAAGATCAAGAGTCTTGCCGGCGTTGAAAGCGTGCAAACCAATGTGTCCTGGAAGATCGTCGCGCACAGCGTGCAAAAGGGCGTGAAGCTGATCCCCGGCGTAAAAAATATCATTGCAGTTGCCTCCGGCAAAGGCGGTGTCGGCAAATCCACCACTGCAGTCAACCTGGCACTCGCACTCGCAGCCGAAGGTGCCAATGTCGGCATGCTTGACGCCGACATCTACGGTCCGTCGCAACCCACCATGCTGGGCATACACGGTCGCCCGGAATCTCCCGATGGGCAGAATCTTGAACCGATGATGGGACACGGCCTGCAAGCCATGTCGATTGGCTTCCTGATCGACGTCGAGACCCCGATGGTCTGGCGCGGCCCGATGGTGACCCAGGCGCTGGAGCAATTGCTCAATAACACCAAGTGGAAAGATCTGGATTATCTGGTCGTCGATTTGCCGCCCGGCACCGGCGACATTCAACTTACCTTGGCACAGCGCGTTCCGGTCACCGGCGCGGTCATCGTCACCACACCGCAAGACATCGCCCTGATCGACGCGCGCAAGGGTCTGAAAATGTTCGAGAAAGTCGGCGTACCGATTCTTGGCGTGGTGGAGAACATGAGCCTGCATATTTGCTCGCAGTGCGGCCATGAAGAACGCATTTTCGGCGAAGGCGGTGGCGAACGGATGTGCAAGGATTACGGCAACGAATTCCTCGGCGCCCTGCCG
>CAZUSF010000180.1:0-5293 GCA_964623355.1 uncultured Thiobacillus sp.
CAGCGCAAGCCTTTGTACGACAGGCAGTTCTCGATATCGATAACGGCCAAACCCATGCGCGCATCTTCGATTTTCTTCAGTTCGGGCGAAAGTGCGCCGGTCGGACATGCCTTCATGCACGGGATGTCCGGGCACATGATGCAAGGGCCGGTACGGGCATCGAAATACGGCGTGCCGATCGGCAATGCGCCGCCAGCCGGTTCCAGATGGAGTATTTTCGGCGGGCAATCGACGACGCATTGACCGCATTTGATGCAAGCGGCATTGAAATCGTCTTCCGCCAGGGCTCCCGGCGGACGCAAGGCATAAGGCGCGGCGCGCGCCTCGCTGCGCAGGATGTAATCCCACAGCAGGCCGCCGGTTCCAGCCAAAGCGGCGCCTTGCGCCATCTTTACCAGAAAATCACGACGGGATGGATTCAGGCCGCCAGGGCCTTTTTCAGACATTTCAAATCACCTATCAAATATGTCAGGACCGATCAAATACAGATCAACTTCGGGCCGGTGTCAGCGCGCATCGTCGGCACCCTCACAGCGGCCCGCTTCCCGGCAGGGAAGCGGGTTGGACAGCGTGATTTACGCCTTGTAGATCTTCACCGAGCACTTCTTGTAGTCCGTCTCTTTCGAGAGCGGGCAAGTCGTGTCCAGCGTGACCTTGTTGATCAACACGCCTTCGTCGAACCACGGCACATACACCATGCCGCGCGGCATGCGGTTGCGACCGCCGGTTTCCAGGCGCACCTTGACCTTGCCGCGACGCGACTCGATCCAGACCAGATCGTTGCGCTTCAGACCCTTGGCATCGGCATCCTTCTGGTTGATCCAGCACACCGCATTCGGCACGGCGCGATGCAACTCGGGAACGCGCCGGGTCATGGTGCCGGAGTGCCAGTGTTCCAGCACGCGGCCGGTACACAGCCACAGGTCGTAGTTGGCATCGGGTTGTTCGACCGGCGAGGCATACGGGCGGAAGTAGATCTTGGCCTTGCCGGAGATATCCACGCTGTTCTTCGGATCACCCGGTTTGTCCAGATCGCCCATGACTAACTTGGCGCCGTTATTACCGTAGTAGTCGAAGCCGGACCCCTTCTTGACATAGGGGTCGTACTTCTCGTTGTTTCGCCACGGCGTTTCCACCCACTTGCCGCCCTTCTGCACCACCGGCCATTTCAGACCACGCACCTTGTCATGGTGGTAGACGTCGAACGGCGCCAGATCGTGCGCATGTCCGGTACCAAACTGGCGGTATTCCTCAAACAAGGCTTTCTCGGGGAACCAGCCATCCTTCAGCAAATCGCAGATGTGGTTGCCGTGACCCTTGGCCACCGCATTGTCCGGCCACTTGTACTTCTTGTTGTCCGGCGTCGCGAACAACACTTCGTACAACGTCGATTCAGGCGTATAGCCCATCTTCACCGCTTCATCGATCACGCTGGGCAGCTTGCCATCCTCGAAACCGGCCGCCTTCAGGCCAGGAATCTTCTGCTCGCCCCAGACGTCCTTGATTTTGAAGCGCTTCGACAGTTCCAGCATCATCCACAGATCGGCACGCGCCTGGCCAGGCGGCAGAATCTGCTGCCGCCAGACTTGGGTGCGACGCTCGGCGTTGCCGTATGCGCCCCACTTCTCGTTGATCATCGCCGCCGGCAGGATCAGGTCAGCAACCTTGGCGGAAACGCCCGGGTACGCATCGGCGACGACGATGAAGTTGTTCATCTCGCGCGCACCCTTGATCCAGTGATTCACGTTGGCGGTGTTCTGCCACGGGTTGTTGACCTGGGTCCAGCTGAACAGTATCTGGCCATCCTCGAGATCGCGCATGATCTTGACGAAGTGGCTGCCCATCTGCGGATTGATGGTGTTGGCCGGCAATTTCCAGATTTTTTCCGCAATTGCGCGGTGCTTCGGGTTCATCACCACCATGTCGGACGGCAGGCGGTGAGCGAAGGTGCCCACTTCACGCGCGGTGCCGCAGGCGGAAGGCTGACCGGTGAGCGAGAAGGCGCCGTCGCCCGGCTTGCACTGGCGGCCGGTGAGCAGGTGGTTCATGTAGGCCTGTTCGTTGACCCAGGTGCCGCGCTGGTGCTGATTGAAGCCCATGGTCCAGTAGGACACGATCTTGCGGCCCTTCTCGCAGTACATATCAGCCAGTTGCTGCAGCTTGGCCTTGAAGTCTTCCATTGACTCATCCGGATCGCCCTTGGCGACGGCAGCGGTGTATTCCAGCGTGTAGGGTGCGAGTGCGGCCTTGAAGTCTTCGAAGCTGATCGCCCAGTCCTTCATCGGCGTGGCGGCGTTCTTCTGCTCGACCACATCGCCTTCCTTCCTGCGCTGGCCGATGGCTTCCCACTTGTCGAGTACGCGCACCTTCTCGTTCTTGACGATTTCCATCTCGGCGGCTGAGTGATACTTCTCGGCGTCCTTGGGGCGGAAGCCATAACCGATATCGTAAGGACCGGTGGCGAACTGGGTGTGCTTCTTGACGTAGTCGTGGTCGATGGCGTCGCGCTTGACGATCTCGTGCGCGATGTAGTTCTGGATCGCCAGGTCAGCACTGGGTGCGAAGATGATTTCCAAGTCGGCGATGTCGGAAGACATGTTGCCGTAGACCGACAAGTTAACCACTTTCATTTTCTTGTGGGTCAAACGGCGGTCGGTAATGCGTGACCACAGAATCGGGTGCATCTCGGCCATGTTCGCGCCCCACAACACGGCGGTATCGGTGTGCTCGATGTCGTCGTAGTTGCCCTGCGGCTCGTCAATACCGAAGGTCTGCATGAAGCCGACCACGGCGGAAGCCATACAGTGGCGCGCATTCGGATCCAGATTGTTGGAGCGGAAGCCGGCCTTCATCAGTTTGGCGGCGGCATAGCCTTCATGGATGGTGTACTGGCCGGAACCGAAGATGGAAATGCCGTGCGGGCCTTTCTCTTTCATCGCCCAACGCATCTTTTCTTCCATGATGTCGAGCGCCTGTTCCCAGGAAACCGGGGCAAACTTGCCCTTCTTGTCGAACTTGCCATTGGTCATACGCAGCAAAGGCTGAGTCAGACGGTCCTTGCCGTAATTGATTTTGCCGTTGAAATAGCCCTTAACGCAGTTCAGGCCCTTGTTTACCGGTGCATCCGGATCGCCCTTGGTGGCGACGATGCGGCCACCCTTGGTGGCAATCATGATGCCGCAACCGGTACCGCAGAAACGGCATACACCCTTGTCCCACTGCCAGCCCGCTTCACCTGCCTTAACGGCGGCCTCGGCCTGTTCGGATAACGGCATGCCCACTGTGGCGGCGGTAGCACCTGCAATGCTGGTCTTCAGAAAATCACGACGCGTAAGTCCCATCTCAGCCTCCTAGCTTGATCAACTGTTCAGATATGCCGGAACGGCACAGGTTTCGAACCCATCCTGCTGCTCGATCAACTCCGGCGGCATGGCTTCGTAAGTACGTTCATCGTCGGCGAGATAGTGGTAGACCATCTCAGCCATGATGACTTGGGGAATTGCCTTGATGCGTTTGACGCCTTCGATCTCGGCGTGAATGTCTTCCGCTTCCTGAACCGCAACGATGCGGCCGGTCGCTGCGTCCACCTGATGCACTTCAACCCCTTCGAGCGCGTTGAGTGCCTCGATGACCTGAGCATGGTTGTCGGGTTTGGCCATGACCAAAATGCCTGAAAAATTCACGGTCTTCCTCCTTGGGTTAGACGTGACAGCTATCCTGACAACGACATCCTTTAATTACTTTGACAATGATCAAGTTTCCTTGAAGCTGTAAATGTCTTAATTCGGTCCGCGCAAAATCACATCAGCTGAAGGAAGTACTTTGATCCAGGAAACGCGTCACTCGATTGCCGAAATCCTGTCCCGGCAGCCCTTGTTTCGCGGTTTGTCAGGCAATGAGCTGGCCCAGATCTCAGTTGGTTGCAGAGAATTTAGGGTCAAGAAAAACGAAGTGTTATTCCACAAGGGCGATGAAGCCGAAGGTATGCATGTGATGGTCATGGGCCAGATGAAACTGGCATTGCCGTCTTCGCAGGGAGTCGAAAAAATCGTCCACATGTGCGGCCCCGGCGCGACCTTTGGCGAAGCCGTGGTGTTTCTCGAAAAACCCTATCCGGTCAGCGCCCAGGCCATGACTGAAAGCCTGGTACTGCTGATTTCGAAACGGGCGCTGCTCGACGCGATCGACAACAACAGCACACTCAGCCGCAAAATGCTGGCCAGCCTGGCTTCCCGTCTGCATGAACTGCTGGATGACATGGAAAGTTGCACCCTGCGCACCAGCATGCAGCGCGTAGTTTGCTTTCTAATTCAATCGGCGCCGGCGAATGGCAGCGAGACCTACGACATCGTGTTGCATTCGAGCAAACAGAACATCGCGTCACAACTCAATCTGGCGCCGGAAACCTTTTCTCGCGCGCTCGGCAATCTGACCGAGAAAGGCCTGATCAAGGTCAAAGGCCGCACGATCAGCGTGCTGAATCGGCAACAACTCAGCGTTTTCAGCGCCTGAAATTTCGCTGCTTACGCCTCCAGCAGGTCTTGCAGGTCATGGATGTCGTCGTCCGACAACCCGAGATAAGCCACGGCCTGCGCATACAACTCGCCAACCTCGATATCCGCTTCCCTGTTCAGTTCGAGCAGCAGACGCTCGGCGACATGGGTCACCGCGATCAAGCTCAGTGCCTGATCTTCCAGAAACGGTTTGCCCGGGTCATACACTTCGGTGTCGTGATGAAACCGGATGGCGCTGGCGATCAAACTGGACAAACCCCAGTTGCGCGCCAGCATCGCTCCGACCACGGCATGCGAACATCGGTAGCGCTTGTCCTCCTCGACCACCAGCGACAGCCCCTTCTGTTCCATTTCTTCGAGCATGGACCCGTAATCCTTGAAGCGCCGCATCATTACCGGCATCGCCGCGTTGTGGAACAGGGCGTAGGTATAGGCCATATCGGGCGCAATGCCCCGCACCTTGCGCGAAACCTGACTCGCAGCCTGTGCGACGGCAGCAGCGCGATTCCAGAATCGATCCAGAACTTCCGCCGGAATATCGCCACTCATGGTATTGCGCAGGGCAACCGCCACCACAATGCAGACGATGTTGCGGGTACCCAGACGAGACAGGGCTTGTGGCACGCTATTGGTCGCATCGCCACGCCTGAACAAGGAGGAATTCGCCAATTTGATGGAGAACGCCGACATACCGACATCGCCGACGATGATCTTTGTCAACACCTTAAGATCAGGCACATCCTTCTGGGCCTCCGCCATGACTTGCATCACCACCCCCG
>CAZUSF010000181.1:0-5267 GCA_964623355.1 uncultured Thiobacillus sp.
TTGTGGTAATTCCCAAGTGTCGACCACAACACGCACTTCGAGTGCTTCATCGCGGCGGGCGACCAGCTTGCCCGGGAGCGGCTGGCCATGCTGCAGGTCATAGCGCGTAAACAATATCTGCCATCCGTCCTGCTCCAGCTCACCCAGATGACCATCCGCATCGGGCTTGGCGCGATAGCTAGCGCCTGGACGCGGCAAGCCAACCACCCACCAGACCAGGCCGCGCAACGGCAATTCCAGACCGAGCGCCTTTTTCACCAATGCATCGGCATCGGTTGCAAAGTAAAGCCTGCCCTGCGCGTCTTTCAACTCCATGCCGGCAGCATCACCGCGCAACTCGGCTACGCCCTGACCGAGCGGCGTGCGCAATAGCAATTCTTCGCGAGCGGATTCACGCTGCCAGGTCAAGCCACCGGAGAAAGACTCCTCGCCGGCCTTGACGGCAACGCGTCCCTCAAGGCGAAAGGCGGCCGGCGCCGCAGGCAGCCTGAGCTCGACAGCAGGTGATTCCGGTTTGAATCCAGGCCAATGAGAGCAGGCCGACAAACCAAACAGCGCCAACAGCGAGAACAGCCTCAGTACAAGCTTGATCGCCGACCAACTGCAACTGCACTGCAGCATTCTCAAGGCATCAGGCGCGAAGTCGTTTCGCGCAGACTTTCATTTTCCGGATGCGTTTGCAAAGAACCTTGCCAGATGCGCCGCGCTTCATCTTTATCGCCATTCATCCAGAGCGCCTCACCGAGATGCGCGGCAATTTCAGGATCGGGCCGAGCGCTATGCGCACGCCGCAGAAAATCGACCGCCTCCGAATAGCGCTTGGCTTTGAATAATGCCCAGCCCATGCTGTCCTGAATGAAAGGATCATCCGGCTCCAGCTTGAGCGCCTTGTCGAGCAACACGAGCGCCTCATCGATCCGGTTAGTCCGATCCGCCAGCGTATAACCCAGCGCGTTATAGGCATGGGCGAATTCCGGCTTCAACTTGATCAAGCGACGCAAATCGGTTTCCAGCATCTCAAGCCGATCGATTTTCTCTGCCGCCATGGCGCGGTCATAAAGCAGATCGGCGGCATCAGGCATCTGTTCCAGTGCTTTCGTCAAACGCTCGACGACACCAGAATAGTTCTTCGCCTCGCGCATGATTTGCGCCTCGGTCTGAACCACCCGGATGCGCTCCGCATCGTCGCCAGGCGTCAGGTTGGACAGCCATTCCAGTGCTTGATCGATTTTCCCCAGCTTGCCCATCACTACAGCGGCGCGCAGTTGCGCGTCGAGACGCTGACGCCCGCTGGTGACCGATTGATACCAGGTCAGCGCCTGCTCGGCGTTCCCCCGCGCCTCCGCCAGCTGGCCCAAATGAAAGCGCACGCTGCCTGTGTCTGAATGCCCCAGCTCCAGGGCTTTGGTCAGACTGGCTTCCGCGCTGTCGAAATGATTCGTTTGCATGGCAATCAAGCCAATGGCCAGATGGTTCTCCGGATCGTCCGGCATTTCCTGCGCCAGATATTCAAACTGGACGCGCGATTCATCAAACTTGGCAGTGCGCGCCAGCTGCTTGGCGTAGGCGAGGCGAACCTCGCGCATGGCGGGCATGGCGGCAAGGTAATCTTTCAGATACGCAAGCGAGGCCGCCTCACCCTGCATCTGTTGCAACACTTGCGCCTTGAACAATGGTGCGGCGGACCAGTCCGGCTTCAAGCGCAGGGCTTCATCCAGGCTGGACAATGCCTTGGCACCGTTGCCGGCATGCCAAGCCGCCTGGGCAACCGCGAAATGTGCTTCCGGCGTACCCGGGTAATTCGCCGCCAGATCAGCCACCAGATCGAGCACAGCCTGTTTGTCCTTTTGCTTGGCCAGCAAACCATGCAACTGCAGGAAGACCGCGCCTCCCGTACCGGTCTTCAGCCAGGCTTGCAAATAAGGACGCGCCTCGGCCATGCGGCCGCTACCGACCAACAACGAAGACAGCGTCTGCAAAGCTTTCGGCGAAGTCGGCTCAAGTTCCTGCCAGAGGCGCGCACTTTTCAACGCCAATGGCGCAAGCCGGGCATAGAGAGCCACTTCCGTCGCACGTTTAGCGATGCGTGCATCGCGTGTTTTGACGGCGAGATCGGCATATGCCTCGGCCGACAACTTGAGCTCACCACGCTGCCCGGCGATTTCGCCCAACAAAAACTGATACAACACTTGCGAAGTCAGGCCCGACTTGGCCGGCGACAAAGGCGCCGACTCAGCGACCGGCGCAGCGGTTTTAACCACCGGTGACTGGGCGCAGGCGGAAAGCGACACACTGAGCATCACCAGAAAACCAGACTTGAAACCAGACTTCATCCACGAAAATGACATGATATGCATCCAGAAAGATTCAATTCATTATGCAAGACCGCCAACCCCCTGGGAAGTTGCGATCATTGGCCAGGGACTCAGCTAACCATCTTCTTTCGAACTTAACATCATCATGCCTGAACTCCCCGAAGTCGAAACCGTACGCCGTGGTCTGGCGCCGTCCCTGGAAAATCAGATTCTGCTTGGTGCTCACGTCAGACAACCCCGCTTGCGCTGGCCAGTGCCGGAAAATCTGGATGCGCTGACGCGCGGACAACGCATTCACCACCTGACACGGCGCGGTAAATACCTGTTGGTGCAACTGGATCACGGTTGGCTGATCATGCACCTCGGCATGTCCGGCAGTCTCCGCCTGACACAAACTGCCATCGAACCTGAAAAACATGATCACGTCGATTTTCTTCTGCCTGACAACCAAGTTCTCAGGTATCGCGATCCACGTCGCTTTGGCGCCCTGCTCTGGTGCGAAGATCCCGAGCAACACCCTTTAATCGCGCATCTTGGCGTGGAACCACTGACTGAAGCCTTCAACGCAGCCAGTTTGCATACGTTATGCCAGCACAAGAAAACAGCCATCAAGCTGTTGCTGATGGATGCGAGTCTGATCGTCGGGGTGGGCAACATCTATGCCAATGAGTCCTTGTTTCATGCCGGCATCGACCCGCGCCTGGCGGCCGGCAAGCTCTCCCGGCCACGTTGCGGTCGGCTGGTGGATGCGGTTCGCCAGACCCTGGCGCAAGCCATCGCCGCCGGGGGCAGCAGCCTGCGTGACTTTGTCGATGGTCATGGCAAACCAGGCTATTTCCAGCAAAGCTATTTTGTTTATGGCCGCACTGGTGAAGCCTGTGCAATCTGCGCCAGCCCGATCCGTCACCTCCGCCAGAGCGCCCGCTCCAGCTTCTATTGCCCGCACTGTCAGCGACGCTAGGAGCCTATAAAACCAGGCATTTATGCTAGAGTCCCGCCCACGAATATGGCGCCAGACGGCGCCACTGCTGGAGGCAGAACGATGACCAACGCTTCACTCGTGAATGACTTCGAGGCTTACAGCCAATGGCGCAGTGAACTATCGCGCCGCATCACCGACTACCGCAGCTGGTTGGGCAAAGAAGACCTAAACGACTCGCAACGTGATTTGCGGCTTCAGCAATTGATCGACCGTCTCGCGGAAGACAAGCTCCATGTCGCCTTTGTGGCCGAGTTTTCCCGCGGAAAATCCGAGTTGATCAACGCGATTTTTCTGTCTGACCTGCAACAGCGTCTGCTTCCCTCGACTGCCGGGCGCACCACGATGTGTCCGACCGAATTGCTTTACGACCCGGCCAAGCCGCCGATGATCGAGTTGCTGCCGATCGAGACGCGCCTGTCGAATGCCAGCATATCGGAATACAAGGGCTATCCGGACGAGTGGAACACCGTCCCAATGGACACTTCATCCGCCGATAACGTCGCGCAAGCCATGCAGGAAGTGTGTCGAGTGAAATCGGTCAGCCTGGAAGAGGCGACCCGTTTTGGCCTCTACATTGCCGATGATCCGCACGCCAGCCTGAGCCAGAATGCCGATGGCACGGTCACCATCCCGGCCTGGCGACATGCAATCATCAATTTTCCGCACCCGTTTCTCGAGAAAGGGCTGGTGGTTTATGACACCCCTGGCCTCAACGCGATTGGTGTCGAACCCGAACTCACCTTCAATCTCTTGCCGAATGCGCACGCGGTGTTGTTCGTGCTGGCCGCCGACACCGGAGTCACCAAATCCGACATCGAAGTCTGGCGCAGCCACATTTATGCTCGCGGCAAGAATCGCGGCCGCCTGGTGGCGCTGAACAAAATCGACGGCCTGTGGGATGACCTGAAAAGCGAAGCCCAAATCAATGCGGAAATTGATAACCAGGTGAAGTCCTGCGCCGAATTGCTCGGCATCGATCAAAGCCAGATATTTCCTGTTTCCGCGCAAAAGGGCCTGCTCGCCAAGATCAGCGGCGACGAAGCCTTGTTGAAACGAAGCCGGCTGACCGCGCTGGAAAAAGCCCTGTCGGATGAACTGATCTCATCCAAACAAGCCATCGTGCGCGACCAGACCGAGGCCGAACTGGGTGACTTGCTCGACAACAGTCTGGCACTGCTCGATGGCAGGCGACGCGGCATTGAAGAACAACTCAACGAACTCAAGGGCCTGCAAGGCAAGAACCAGGATGTGGTCGGCCACATCATGACCAAGATCACCGCCGACAAAGAAGGCTTCGAACGCGGTTTGCAGCAATTCCAGGCCTTGCGCTCGGTTTACTCGCAGCAAAGCATCAAATTGTTCTCCCAGATCGGCATGGACGTTCTCCGCGATGAAGTGCGTGGCGCCCGTGAAAGCATGGTCTCAAGCCGCTTTACCAAAGGCATCCGTGATGCCATGAGCAATTTCTTCAAGCGGGTTGATGATCGTCTGGAAGGCGCCAACAACCAGATCGAAGAAATCAACAAGATGATGGAAGCCATGTACCGCAAGCTGAATCTGGAACATGGCATCAACCTGATCAGCATTCCGCCCTTCTCGATGCTGCGTTATCGCAAGGAGTTGCAGCGTCTGGAAGAAGCCTACGATCAGCAGTTCAACACGTTCTATACCTTCCTGACCACCGAGCAATACACGCTGACTTCACGCTTTTTCGAGACCTTGGCCAGCCGAGTTGTGCAGGTTTTCGAGATTCTCAACAAAGATGTCGAAAACTGGCTGAAAGCAGTGATGTCGCCCATGGAGGGCCAGGTGCGCGAACATCAGATGCAATTGCGCCGCCGCCTGGAAAGCGTCAAGCGCATCCACAAGGCCGCCGACACCCTGGACGATCGTATCGGCGAACTCGATCAGATGCAGATCGAGGTCATTCGGCAACACACCGAACTCAGCCATCTTTCCGAAGCGGTTCG
>CAZUSF010000182.1:0-5258 GCA_964623355.1 uncultured Thiobacillus sp.
CGGCAAGGCCTGACGCCTTACATGCACTGGGGCAACTGGGCATTTCTGCTGCTGGCCGGCCTTTTGTTGGCCGCTGGCTGGCGGCTGAGCCGCTCGGCTTCGATTCCTGCTCACTGACCACTTTCGGACATCACCATGAGCGAACCCGTTTTGAACCCTTCGATCCGCCTCACCCACCTCTCGCACGGCGGCGGTTGCGGCTGCAAGATCGCGCCGGCAGTGCTGGAAAAGATCCTCGCCGATTCTCCCTTCGGCAAAGGCCTGGGCAGCACTTTTCCCGACCTGCTGGTGGGCATCGAATCGAGCGACGACGCGGCGGTCTGGCAACTGAATGAAACCCAGGCCATCGTCGCCACCACCGATTTCTTCATGCCCATCGTCGACGATCCGTTTGAATTCGGCCGCATCGCCGCCACCAATGCGATCTCCGATGTCTATGCCATGGGTGGCCAGCCGTTGTTCGCACTGGCACTGGTCGGCATGCCGATCGACAAACTGCCGCACACCACTATCCGCGCCATCCTGGCCGGTGGCGAAGCGGCGGCGCGCGCGGCCGGAATTCCCATCGCAGGCGGCCATTCCATCGATTCGCAGGAGCCGATCTACGGACTGGTCGCGATCGGCGTGGTCGATCCGCGCCACATCAAGAAGAACAACGCCGGCCAAGCGGGCGACGTGCTGATACTGAGCAAGGGCCTCGGCGTCGGCGTCTATTCGGCGGCGCTGAAAAAGGATGCGCTGCCGGCCGAGGGCTACCAGGCGATGATCGCCTCCACCACGCAACTCAATACACCGGGTACGGAGCTGGGTCGGCTCGACAGCGTGCATGCGATGACCGATGTCACCGGCTTCGGCCTGCTTGGTCACGGCCTTGAGCTGGCGCGCGGCTCGCGTCTGACGGCGCGCATCCGCTTTGACGACCTACCGCTGCTGCCCGGTGCGGCGGAACTGGCGCAAGCCGGCTTCGTCACCGGCGCCAGCGGACGCAACTGGGACAGTTATGGCGGCGGCGTCGAATTGTTCCCCGGCTGCGCGGCCTGGCAACAAGCCCTGCTGACCGATCCGCAAACCAGTGGCGGCCTGCTGGTGGCGTGCACGCCGGAAAGCGTGACGGAAGTGCTGGCGGTATTCCGACGGCATGGCTTCGGGCAGGCCACCATCATCGGATCGTTGCTGGACGGCCCGGCGCTGGCGCAAGTGGTGTAAGCCGCAAGTGGTGTAAGCCATGACCGCGCGACGAATCCGGAACCAACCGGCTTGGCGTATCCTCCATGCAATCCTCGTAGTGGACTGATGACCCGACATGCCGAATCGCACATCCACCTTCCTGATCACATGTCTGTGCGCCACGTTGTTTACCGGCCTGAGCGGATGCAACGCAAAGCCTGAAGCCAAGACCGGCGCCAAGACGCCGCGCCCGCATCTGGTCGAACTCGCCAGCGTCGGCCACGAAAGCCTCAGCTATGCCGCCGACCGCGCCGGCAGTTTGCGCGCCCTGCATGCGGTGAAGATCGTCAATCAAGCCGAGGGGCAGTTGCTCGAACTGAATGTGCGCGAAGGCGACCGCGTCGCGGCGGGGCAAGTGCTGGCGCGCTATGACGACCGCATCGAGCGCGCCGAACTGGACAAGGCCCTGGCTGCTCAGGCGCAGGCGGAAGCCGATTTCGAGCGCGCCGAACGCCTGGTGGCGGAAAATTTTCTCAGCCGTGAAGCGATGACCCGCGCCGCTACCGTGCGCGACACCGCGCGTGCCGAAGTCCGTCTGTTGCGCACGCGGCTGCAACAAATGACGCTGACCGCACCGATTGCCGGCGTGGTTTCGCAAAGGCTGGTCGAGGCCGGCGATGCGACGCCGAAGCATGCGCATCTGCTCACCCTGATCGATCCGACGCGCCTGGTCACCGATGTCGATGTCTCAGAATTGGCGCTGCCGAATCTGCGTGTCGGCGATGCCGCCCAGGTGCGTATCGACGCGCTTGGCGCCGCCAGCCATGGCGGCCGTATTCTGCGCATTCATCCGGCGCTGGACCCGGCCACCCGCAGCGGCCGGGTTGAAGTTGTTCTGGAACCGTTGCCGCCGGGCGCGCGGCCGGGCCAGTTCTGCCGCGTCAGCTTCGCCGCCGGCGAACAGAAGCGCCTGGTGGTACCCCTGGCGGCTTTGCAACGTGATATCGATGGCGAGTTCGTCTTCGTCTATCGCGACGATGCCAAGGTGCACCGCGTCGGCGTGCGCAGCGGCCTGCGCCTGGCGGATCGGGTCGAGATCATCGACGGGCTGGAACCCGACGCGCGCGTGGTGGTGAAAGGTTTCCTGGAACTCGCCGCCGGCCGCAAGGTGAAACCGATCGACGCCAAGCCGGCTGATGTGAAATCAAACGCGAAACCGGCGGCTGCGGAATGAGTTCCCGCGGCGGCGGCATCGCGGGCTGGTGTATTTACCATCCGGTCAGCACCCTGATGCTGATGCTGACCGCCATCGTGCTCGGCCTGTTTGCGCTGACCCGCTTGCCGGTGGATTTGCTGCCGCAATTGATTTACCCGGAAATCGGCGTCCGCATCATCGATCCGGCGGTGCCGGCGAATATCATGGAAGACCGCGTCACACGCCAGATCGAGGAGCAACTGGCGATCACCGAAGACGCCGTCGGCATCGAATCGACGACCTTCGAGGGCGCCAGCGAAATCGATCTGTTCTTTGATTACGGCAAGGACATCGACATCGCGCTGCGCGATGCCAGCACCCGGCTCGACCGCGCCAAGCGCACCCTGCCGGCCAGCATCGACCCGCCGATCATCTTCAAGCGCGACCCGTCACAGATTCCGGTGATGGAGTTTGTCGTCAGTTCGTCCCTCCGCGACATGACCAATCTGCGCACCTGGACCGATGACGTGTTCGCCAAGTATTTCCTCAATCTGCCCGGCGTCGCGGCGGTCGAGGTCGGCGGTGGCGTGCTGCGCGAAGTGCATGTGCGGCCCGACCCGCGCCGACTGGCGGCGCTCGGGCTGACGCTGGATGACATTACCAACGCCATCCAGCGCGGCAATCTGGATGCGCCCGGCGGCCGCCTGCGCATGGGTGAACGCGAATATGCCAGCCGCACCAGCGGCCGCTTCGACAGCGTCGCCGGTCTCGGCGCGCTGCCGATCCGCTTGCCGAATGGCGAAACACGGCCGCTGTCCGAACTCGCCGAGGTGGTCGATGCACAGCAGGACGAACGCGTGCGGGTGCGCTTCAACGGCATGCCGGGGGTGCGCGTGTCGATCCAGAAACAGCCGAATGCGAATACCGTCGAGGTGGCGGATGCGGTCGCCGCGCGCATCGCCGAGCTGCACGCGCAAAACCTGATCGCGGAAGATGTGCAGGTCGATACGGTATCCAACCAGGCGATCTACGTTCGCCAGTCGTTGAATAACGCAGCGCTCGCGGCTGTCAGCGGCGCGGTTTTAGCGATGCTGGTGGTGTACCTGTTTCTCGGCAGCGTGCGCGGCACCCTGATCATCGGCAGCGCGATTCCGATTTCGATCATGATCACCTTCGCCATCATGGCGCTTGGCGGTCTGTCGTTGAATCTGATGACGCTGGGCGGGCTGGCGCTGGGCATCGGCATGCTGATCGACAACACCATCGTGATGCTGGAGAACATCGAGCGGCATCAGCGCGAGGGTGAGTCCGGCATGCAGGCGGCCGAGAATGCGGCCGCCGAGGTGAACAGCCCGATCATTGCCTCCACCACGACCAACCTGGCGGCGGTACTGCCGTTTCTGTTCATCAGCGGCCTGGTCGGGCTGCTGTTTCGCGAACTGATCTTCACCATCAGCGCAGCCATCGTGGCATCGCTGGTGGTGGCGCTGACCCTGGTGCCGATGCTGGCGGCGCGCGGCCGCCCGGCGCAGCCTTCACGCATCACCCGGCTGTCGCAAGGCTTCGTCGCCACTTCGCTTCGCCTTTACTTGCCTGCCTTGAAAAAGACGCTGAAGGCGCCCTGGCTGGCCGTCGCCGTGTCGCTGCTGTTGCTCGGCGGCTTTGGCATGCAGTTCCTGGAAGTCAGCCAGAAACAGGAGTTTCTGCCGACCATGGATGACGGCCGCGTGCAGGTGAATATTTCCACCGATTCGGGCGGATCGCTGGAAGAGATGGACCGCAGCGTGCGTCAACTGGAACAGATTGCCCGCCAGGTCGGCGATGTCGCCGGCATCTCCGTGGTTGCCGGCGGCTCGGTGTTCGGTCGCAGCCAGCGTGAACGTCCGAACCGCAGCTCATTGAACATCGAACTGAAGCCTTTGCTGGAGCGCGGGCGCAGCATCGAGGACTGGGTGGCCCAATTCACCAAGGCGGTCGCGGCGGCGGAAATGGCCGGCGTCAAAGTCCGCGCCCGCGCCGCCGGCCTGCGTGGCGTAAGGGTTTCCAGCGCCGACGAGGATGTCAGCATCCGCGTGCGTGGCGCTGATCTGGCGACTCTTGCCGAGATCGGCGACAGCCTGGTCGAACGTCTGCGTGGCCGGCCAGGCTTGCGCAATGTGCAGCATTCGGCGGAGGAAAAGCGGCAGGAATTTTCCGTGCGGCCGGATCGCGTCCGTGCGGCGGAACTCAACGTCGATGTCGAACAGATCGGCCGCGCCTTGCGCATCGCACTCGATGGCCTGGTGATCGGCGACTATCTGGAGGGCGACCGCGCCTACGATGTGCGCGTGCGGCTGCCGCAAGACCGCATCGACAGCCCGGCTGCGCTGGCCGCACTGCCGTTGTTCGGCGCCACGCCGGAACGTCCGGCGGTACATCTGGGCGACATCGCGACGATTGAAATGGTGGTGGCGCCGACCGAGATTCGGCGTCAGAACCAGGGCCGCATCGTCGAGGTCAGCGCCGCGCTGACCGGCGACCTGCCGCTCGGCGAAGTCTTGCTGGCGCTGCGCGACGACTTGCAGGATTTCAAGCTGCCCACCGGCTATACCCTCTATTACGGCGGCGCCTTCGAAAGTCTGCAACGCGGCAACCAGCTGGTGCTGACGCTGGCCGGGCTGGCGCTGTTTCTGGTGTTTGTGGTGCTGGCGGTGCAATACGAATCGCTGCGCAATCCGGTGGTGATCATGCTCGGCGTGCCATTTGCGCTGATTGGCGTGGTGATCGGATTGATGATCACCGAGTTGCCGATTTCAATGCCGGTCTGGCTTGGCGTCATCATGCTGATCGGCGTTGTGGTGAACAACGCCATCGTGCTGATCGAATACATCGAACTCGCCCGTCGACGCGGCGCCGG
>CAZUSF010000183.1:0-5211 GCA_964623355.1 uncultured Thiobacillus sp.
CTGCGGCGCAAGCTGCGGTTGACCAGCACGGGCCTGATCTTTCAGGCCCGTTTGCTTTTCAGGCACGACGTTCATTTCGCCACCCGCCAAGCAAGGAAAACTCATGACACTCAAGCAACAGATCAGCGAAGACATGAAGAACGCCATGCGCGCCAGAGAAAGTGCTCGCCTGGGTGCAGTGCGTCTGTTGCTGGCCGCGATCAAGCAGAAGGAAGTCGATGAGCGGATCGAACTGGATGACGCCGCTGTCATTGCCATCGTCGAAAAACTGCTCAAGCAGCGCAAGGATTCGGCGACGCAATACCAGGCCGCCGGCCGCATGGATCTGGCGGATCAGGAAAATTTCGAGATCGGCGTACTGAACGCCTACATGCCGCAAGCGCTCGGCACGGAAGAAGTCGCCGCGATGATCCAGCAAGCGGTTGCCGAAACCGGCGCCGCATCAGCGCGTGACATGGGCAAGGTCATCGCCTGGCTGAAGCCGAAACTGGCCGGTCGCGCCGACATGGGCGTGGTTTCCGGCCTGGTCAAGACCGCGCTGGCCTGAACCCGCTGCGGCCCGCAGCCTGATCCAGGCCGGCCATGATCCCGCAGGATTTCATCCAGCAACTGCTCGACCGCACCGACATCGTCGCGCTGGTCGAACGCTATGTACCGCTGAAAAAGGCCGGCGCCAACTATCAGGCGCGCTGCCCGTTCCACAACGAAAAAAGCCCGTCCTTCTCGGTCAGCCCGACCAAGCAGTTCTATCACTGCTTCGGCTGCGGTGCGCATGGCACGGCAATCACTTTCCTGATGCAGCATGCCGGCTACAACTTCATTGATGCGGTGAAGGAGCTGGCTGGCCAGGTTGGCATGCAGGTGCCGGACGATGGCAAACACATCGCACCGGAAGAAGACAGTCGCCGTGACAAGCTTTACGAACGCATGGAAGCCGCCGCGCGGCATTACCGTCAGGCGCTGAAGACGCATGACGCGGCCATTGCCTACCTGAAGCAACGCGGCCTCACTGGCGAAACAGCGGCAAAGTTCGCGCTCGGGGTTGCAAATGACGAATGGCAGCCACTGGCGGCGACCTTTGCCGACTATCAGGACGCGCTGCTGGTCGAGGCCGGCCTGGTGATCAGCAACGAGGGCAAGCGCTACGACCGTTTCCGCGACCGTGTCATGTTCCCGATTCGCAACGAACGCGGCCAGGTCATCGCCTTCGGCGGCCGCATCATGCAGAAAGGCGAACCGAAATACCTGAACTCGCCGGAAACGCCTCTGTTTCACAAAGGCCGCGAACTCTACGGCCTGTTCGAACACCGCCGCAGCATCCAGCACGAAGACCGGGTGCTGGTGGTCGAGGGTTATATGGACGTGGTGATGCTCGACCAGCATGGCGTCGATAACGCTGTCGCCACCCTCGGCACCGCGATTACTTCAGATCAGGCGATGCGCCTGCTGCGTCTGGCAAATGAAGTGGTGTTCGCCTTCGATGGCGATGCGGCTGGTCGCAAGGCCGCCTGGCGCGCGCTGGAAAACAGCTTGCCGCAAGCGCGTGACGGCAAATTGCTCAGCTTCCTGTTCTTGCCGGATGGCGAAGACCCGGACAGTTTTGTGCGCGCGGAAGGCGCTGATGCCTTCAAGAAACTCTGCAACACGGCCATGCCGTTGTCGGACTTCCTGTTCAACGAACTCGGCAATCAAACCGACCTGTCATCGCAGGAAGGCAAAGTCCGCCTGGCCACCCTGGCGCAACCCTATATCGCGAAACTCACCCAGGCGCCGCTGCTGACGCGCGCCCTGCGGCAACGGCTTGACAGCCTTACCGGGCTCGCCTCGCCGCGCACAGCCGGCGATCGCAACCGTTCCGGCAACCGACCCGGCCAATCAGCGCAACAGCAATCCGGCAGGCAAGGTCGCGCCGCAGTGCAGCCATCTTCCTGGCGCATTCTGCTGCGCGCCTTGCTGCACGACCCGTCTCGCGCCAGCCAACTGACCGACCTGCCGGAAGCTGTCGGCTCGGAAGTGGACGCCGTGCAAGCCGTGGTCAGCCTGGCGCGCGAGCATCCGGAAATCCCCGCGCGTGACATTCCCGACCACTTTCTCGGCCGGCCAGAACACGCGTTGATCATGCAAGCGGCAGGAGAGTCGATCCGCCTGGACGACGATTACGACATCGATGCCGATTTTCAGGGTGCACTAAGCGCGGTGATGAACCAGGCCAACCGCATCGCGGTCAAGGAATTCTCCGGACGCAAACCGAGTGAAATGAGTGAAATAGAAAAAGCGCATCTGCTGGCATCACTAAAAATCCGGAAACCAGTCTGATGCAGACTGGTCCAAGGGCTCGAATGCAAACTGGAAAGAAGCACTCAAGTTCCTGTATAATATTGCGTTTTTCCGCAGTTTCTCATTGGAGATAGCCCGGCGATGGCGACCAAAACTCTCAAACAGGCCACCCCCGAGGGCGCACCGGCAAACGAAGCGCCCAAACGCACTTCGAAGAAAAAGGATGCTGCCAATAAAGCGGCTTTGCTTGCTCAGGCGCTCACCCAGCAAAACAGCAAAATCGACGTCGAAGAACGGCGCACGCGACTGAAAAACCTGATCATGCTCGGCAAGGAACGGGGCTACCTGACCTACGCCGAAGTCAACGACCATTTGCCGGACGAAATGCTCGACGCCGAGCAGATCGAAAGCGTGATCAGCATGATCAACGACATGGGTATCCAGGTCTTCGATCAGGCGCCGGCCGCAGAAGATCTGCTGATGTCGGAGAACCCCGCGCCGGTTGCCGACGAAGATGCCGTCGAAGCAGCCGAAGCCGCGCTATCCAACGTCGACGCCGAATTCGGCCGCACAACCGACCCGGTGCGCATGTACATGCGCGAAATGGGCACCAAGGACCTACTCACTCGCGAAGGCGAGATCGAGATCGCCAAGCGTATCGAAGAAGGCCTCAAGCACATGGTGCTGGCCATCTCCGCTTGTCCGCTGACGATCACGCAAATTCTTGATCTGGTTGAAAAAGTCGAAAAAGACGAGATGAAGGTCGATGACCTGGTCGACGGCCTGATGGACAGTTCCGGCGAAGACGTGGTCATGGAAGCCACTGCTGCAGCCGCGGCGGCAGCCGAAGAAGCGGAAGCCGTAGAAGAGGAGGAAGACGAGGATGATGATGGTGGCGCCGCCATCAATGCGGCGAATCTGGCTCAATTACGTACCGATGCGCTGGAACGCTTTGCACTGATTCGCAAGATCAACGACAAGATGCGCCCCGCGCTGGCCAAATATGGTTTCACCAGCAGCCAGTATCAAAAGCTGCAGGGCGAGTTGTCCAATCTGTTGATGGGCATTCGTTTCAGTGCGCGCCAAGTCGATAACCTGTGCACCACCGTGCGCAACATCGTCGAGGAAGTGCGCTCCCATGAGCGGGTCATCATGGACCTGTCCGTCACCAAGAGCGGCATGCCGCGCGCCCACTTCATCAAGACCTTCCCCGGCCTTGAGGGCAACGATGCATGGCTGGCGCAGGAACTGGCGACCAAATCGAATTATCAGGAACAACTGACCCGACACCAGTACACCATCCTGGAACGGCAGTCGAAGTTGCGCGGTTTGCAGCAAAACGTCGGCATCCCGGTCAAGGAACTGAAGGACATCAACAAGAAGATGTCCACCGGCGAAGCCAAAGCGCGCCGCGCCAAGCGTGAAATGATCGAGGCCAACCTGCGTCTGGTCATTTCCATTGCCAAGAAATACACCAATCGCGGCCTGCAATTCCTTGATTTGATTCAGGAAGGCAACATCGGCCTGATGAAGGCGGTGGACAAGTTCGAATACCGTCGCGGCTACAAATTCTCCACCTATGCCACCTGGTGGATTCGGCAGGCCATCACGCGTTCCATCGCCGATCAGGCGCGCACCATCCGCATCCCGGTGCACATGATCGAAACCATCAACAAGATGAACCGTATCAGCCGTCAGATTTTGCAGGAAACCGGTCTCGAACCCGACCCCGCGACTCTGGCGGAAAAGATGGAAATGCCGGAAGACAAGATTCGCAAGATCATGAAGATTTCCAAGGAACCCATTTCCATGGAAACCCCGATCGGCGACGACGAAGATTCCCATCTGGGCGATTTCATCGAAGACCAGTCGACCCTGGCGCCAGCCGAAGCCGCGATGTACAGCAGCCTTCAGTTCGTCACCCAGGAGATCCTGGACAGCCTGACGCCGCGCGAAGCCAAAGTGCTGCGCATGCGCTTCGGCATCGAAATGAACACCGACCACACTCTCGAAGAAGTCGGCAAGCAATTCGATGTTACCCGTGAACGTATCCGCCAGATCGAGGCCAAGGCACTCCGCAAGCTGCGCCACCCGTCGCGTTCCGAGCGGTTGCGCAGTTTCCTCGACTGACATGTTTATCCAAGGCGGGGAAACCCGCCTCACCGGGCCTGTAGCTCAGTTGGTTAGAGCAGAGGACTCATAATCCTTTGGTCCACGGTTCAAGTCCGTGCGGGCCCACCAACACACTAAAACCATGCCGAAAACCGAGAAAGCGTCCGTCGTAGAGAGCGATACGCGCGAACCCAAAGACTTCGAAAGCGCGCTGAAAGAACTGGAAGCGCTGGTGCTCGACATGGAGAACGGCGACCTCAGCCTGGAAGACTCGCTGGCTGCCTACAAACGCGGCATGGCACTCTCGGTCTTTTGCCAGAAGAAACTGGAGGATGCTGAATTGCAGATCAAGGTTCTCGAAAACGGCGTCTTGAAAGATTACATCCCACGTGGCCGCGACGGCAGCCTTCGCAATGGAAATGGCAATGGCTGATTTCGCAGCCTGGTCGCGCGGCATACAAGCACGCATGGAAAGCCTGCTGGCGCGGGCGTTGCCGGAGGCCGCCATCGCGCCGGAAAAACTGCATGCCGCGATGCGTTATGCCACCTTGGGCGGCGGCAAACGGATTCGTCCGATGCTGGCATTTGCCGCCGGCGAGGCGGTCGGCGTCGAAGCGGAGCGGGTCGATTACGCTGCTGGCGCGGTTGAACTGATCCATGTCTATTCGCTGACGCATGACGATCTGCCGTGCATGGACGATGACGATCTGCGCCGCGGCAAGCCGACCTGCCATGTCCAGTTCGATGAAGCGACCGCCCTGCTGGTGGGCGACGCCCTGCAAAGTCTGGCCTTCGAACTCATGGCCAGCCCCGAGGCCTGCG
>CAZUSF010000184.1:0-5210 GCA_964623355.1 uncultured Thiobacillus sp.
TTGGGATCAAATCCGAGTGACTTCAGGTGCTTGTTCAGCTCGGCCAGTTTGGCTTCGGCTTCTTCACGCGTGACGATGTCTTCGATGCTGGCCTTCGACAGGCTAGCTTCCGGACACACACCGTAATAATCGCGCAGCGCCTGACCCAGCTTGTTTTCCCGGTGGTGCGGCGGGAACACGATCTGCCAGCTGGTCTTGCCCGGCGCCAGGATGCGGCGATTGAACTTCATCCGGCCAACCTTGGACAGGTCGTAGCTGTCGTCATTGAAGAACAGACGATTGAACAGCGCTTCCACTGCGTCTTCGGTCGGCGGCTCGCCAGGACGCATCATGCGGTAGATGGCGACACGGGCAGTCCACTGATCGACCGTTTCGTCGGCGCTCAGTGTCTGCGAAACGAAGGGACCGTGGTCGAGTTCGTTGGTATACAGCGTCTGCAGTTCACTCACTTTGGCTTCGAGAATCTTGGCCAGCAAGGTTTCGGTGATTTCTTCGTTCGCACGCGCCATCAACTCGCCAGTTTCGGTATCGATCAGGTTGCGCGAAAGCACGCGCCCCAGGATGAACTCACTGTCAACGATGACTTTCTTGACGCCACTGGCTTCCAGATCACGAATGTGCTTGGCGGTAATCCGCTTGTCCTTGGCAACAATGACGCTGCCATCTTTTGCGAGGATGTCGAATTTCGCGGTATCCCCCTTCATCCGTTCAGGACGCAGTTCCAGTTCAATGCCTTTCTTGCCGAAATGGAAAACATCGGTCTTGAAGAACATATCCAGAATCTGCTCGACGTTGAAGCCCAACGCCTTCAGCAGAATGGTCATCGGCATCTTGCGACGACGGTCAACCCGGAAGTAGATGAAGTCCTTCGGATCGAATTCGAGATCGAGCCAGGAACCGCGATACGGAATGATCCGGGCGGAAAATAGCAGCTTGCCAGACGAATGCGTCTTGCCGCGGTCATGTTCAAAGAACACGCCAGGTGAACGGTGCAACTGGGAAACGACAACGCGCTCCGTTCCGTTGATCACGAACGAGCCATTCGGGGTCATCAAGGGCATTTCGCCCATGTAGACCTCCTGCTCCTTCACTTCCTTGATTTTTTCCTTGACGCTTTCGCGGTCCAGAATCACCAGGCGCACACGAGCGCGGACGCTAGCAGCATAAGTCAGGCCGCGCTGTTGGCATTCGACGATATCGAATACCGGCGTTCCCAAGGTGTAACTGACAAACTCCAGGCGGGCATTGCCGCTGTGGCTGATGATCGGAAAGATCGAAGTGAATGCGGCTTGCAGGCCGACGTTACCGCGATTTTCCATGGTGACATCTTCTTGCAGAAAGCCCCGAAAGGACTCGATCTGCGTTGTCAGCATGTAGGGGACAGGCAAAACACTGGCGCGCTTGGCGAAGCTTTTGCGGAGGCGTTTTTTTTCAGCGAAGGTATAGCTCATATAGGCTCCGTGTCGGTGACAAGGATCAGGGATCAGGCCGCAAGAACGGGTTTAAGCGTTACTGCACGTCACTGCGGTCTGATTCCTGCAAAGCGAAAAGGCCGGCTGACCACGGGCTGGCAAGAAAGCATTCTTGCCAGTACCCGGGCCGCCAGCCTGGAATGGGCGTTTTCTGCCCATGCCGCGTCTTGATTACTTGATTTCAGCCGAGGCGCCAGCTTCAACCAACTGCTTGAGAATGTCATCGGCCTCCGCTTTCGGGCAGCCTTCCTTGACCGCCTTCGGTGCGCCGTCAACCAGATCCTTGGCTTCTTTCAGGCCGAGACCGGTAATCGCACGCACCACCTTGATGACGCTAACCTTGTTCGCACCGCAGGAAGTCAGAATGACGTTGAATTCAGTCTGCTCTTCAACAACAGCGGCAGCCGCGCCAGCGCCAGGACCAGCAGCGGCAAAGGAAGCGGCGGAAACGCCAAACTTTTCTTCGAACGCCTTGACCAGATCGTTCAGTTCCATAACCGTCATGCTACCTACGGCTTCCAGGATGTCTTCTTTACTAATAGCCATGTTAAACAACTCCTAATTCAAAATTTTCAGAATGGTCGTAATCGATTCGATCAAGCTGCGACAGCTTCAGCTGGAGCAGGTTCATCAGCACCACCGCGTTGCTTGGCCAGTGCAGCCAGCACAACGGCGAAGCCGGAAACCGGCGCTTGCATGACACCCAGCAATCTAGCCAGCAATTCGTCGCGACTCGGAATTGAAGCCAGTGCTTGCACGCCAGCGGCATCCAACACCTTGCCTGCATAGCAACCTGCCGTCAGAACCAGCTTGTCGTTGGTCTTGGCAAACTCACTGAGCACTTTCGCCGCAGCGACAGGATCAGCAGAAATGCTATAGATCAACGGACCAACCATCTTGTCGCCCAGCGCAGCAAACGGGGTATCCGCAACCGCACGACGCACGAGGGTGTTTTTCAGCACCCGCAGATAAACGCCGGATTCACGCGCCTTTTTCCGCAGCACCGTAAGCTTGGTAACTTCGACACCCCGATACTCGGCAACGACAATGGTCTGAGCGGTTGCAACTTGCGCAGCCACTTCAGCCACTACGGCCTTCTTTTCACCTAGATTAAGACTCATCGGGTCCTTTCTCCTTTCAAGTCCACAAGCGGCGATACTCGCCGCACCCACGGCGGCCTGAACGAGAAATCATGCCAACCAGAGCTGGCCAATATTCCTGTTCGGGTACACCGTCTGCGCAGGCAATTACACGATTAAGCCTTGGTGGTTACCCACCTTGGCGCCTGCGGTCTTTGACGATCCGTTGCTTCAAAAAAGAAGCAACGGCCCAAAGTTCTTGTCCTGTCCGAAGACAGATTACTAATCTGTTACTGCACAGCAGCCAAAGAGGCCTGATCAACGCGCACACCGATACCCATGGTGCTGGATACCGACACTTTTTTCATGTAGACGCCCTTGCTGGCAGCGGGCTTTGCCTTGTTCAAGGCATCAATCAACGCAACCAGGTTTTCCTTCAGCGCAGCTGCATCAAAAGATGCACGGCCAATCGTGGCATGGATGATGCCGGCCTTGTCGGTACGGTATTGCACCTGACCTGCTTTTGCGTTCTTGATCGCATCCGCGACGTTCGGGGTGACCGTACCCACCTTCGGGTTCGGCATCAGGCCACGCGGACCCAGAATCTGACCCAGCTGGCCGACCACACGCATGGCATCCGGGGTTGCGATCACGACATCGAAATCCATCTTGCCGGCTTTGACTTCAGCCGCCAGATCATCGAAACCCACGATATCGGCGCCAGCAGCTTTGGCAGCCTCAGCCAGCGCACCTTGCGCAAAAACCGCAACGCGAACAGATTTACCCAATCCACGCGGCATCACGACGGAACCCCGCACAACCTGGTCTGATTTACGCGGATCGACGCCAAGAATAATCGAGGTATCAACGGACTCATCGAATTTGGCGGTCGCAGATTCCTTGACCATCACCAATGCTTCGTCAATGGCATAGTTCTTGTTGCGATCAACCTTGGATTTCAGCGCTTGCAAACGCTTAGAGATTTTGGCCATGTCACACCCCCTCCACATTAAGACCAATACTGCGCGCGCTACCCGCGATGGTGCGCACTGCGGCGTCCATGTCGGCCGCGGTCAGGTCAGGCATCTTGGCCTTGGCGATTTCTTCCAGTTGAGCACGGGTGATCGTGCCGACCTTGTCGGTATGCGGCTTCGGGCTGCCCTTGGTGATGCCGACCGCCTTCTTGATCAGAATGGTCGCCGGCGGCGTCTTCATGATGAACGTGAAGCTCTTGTCCGCGTAGGCGGTAATCACCACGGGAATCGGCAGACCCGGCTCAATACCTTGAGTCTGGGCATTGAATGCCTTACAGAATTCCATGATATTCAGACCGCGCTGACCCAGGGCCGGGCCGATTGGCGGGGAAGGATTGGCCTTACCGGCCGGGACTTGCAACTTGACGTAGCCGACAATCTTCTTGGCCATTTTTTACTCCTGAAAGGTGAGTCATATCGCGTCTTCGGTTTCCCTAACAACGCTCCTCTTTACTGGAATCAATCCAGTGCACAACAGGATGCCTGCGCATCCTTCAAATCAAATCTCAAGCTTTTTCAATCTGGGAGAAGTCGAGCTCAACCGGTGTCGCACGTCCAAAAATGGTGACCGAAACGCGAAGCTTGTTTTTCTCGTAATTCACGTCTTCCACGGTTCCATTGAATTCGTTGAACGGCCCATCAACCACCCGCACCATTTCACCGATTTCAAACGTGATCTTGTGTTTTGGCTTCTCAACACCTTCTTGCACCTGTTGCAGGATGGCATTGACTTCTTTTTCGCTAATCGGAGCAGGCTTGTTGGCGGTACCGCCAACAAAACCGGTGACCTTGGCGGTGCTTTTCACCAAATGCCAGGAATCGTCGTTCATTTCCATCTGCACCAGAACATAACCCGGAAAAAACTTTCTTTCCGAAGTCTTCTTCTGACCGGATTTCATCTCGACGACTTCTTCGACCGGCACCAGAATTTCACCAAAATAGTCCTGCATCCCGGCCCGCTCAATACGCTCCTTAAGGGCGCGCATGACACTTTTTTCGAATCCGGAATAGGCATGAACCACATACCAATGCATCGCCATCAGTCTCCCCTTTGCATGATCTGTTTGACCAGCCAGGTCAGCGACCCGTCAACCAGCCAGAGAAACAGCGCCATCACAACAGCAAAGGCGATCACGACACCCGTCATTTGCATGGTTTCCTTGCGCGTCGGCCATACCACCTTGCGCGCCTCGACGACGGACTCCTGGGCGAAGACATAGAATTGACGACCTGGATCAGTCATCCATGCCACACCCGCCGCCGCAATAAGACTCAGGAGGACCGACAACACACGGAAAACCGTTGGCTGGTCTTGTAAGAAGTAAAAACCAGCTATGCCGGCCGCGACGAGCAGGCCAGCTACCAGTAGTTTTAGTTTGTCTGCCATTCTGGGGCGTTCTATCCGGCTTTACCCGATGTCAGTTGTTGTATCTGGCAGGCCAGGAGGGTCTCGAACCCCCAACCTTCGGTTTTGGAGACCGACGCTCTGCCAATTGAGCTACTGGCCTGTTGAAGCTTTCAACCGCAAACCGGGACGGCAGATTGCTCTGCCAACCCGATTAAACGGACTATTACTCGATGACTTTAGCGACGACGCCGGCACCGACGGTACGACCACCTTCACG
>CAZUSF010000185.1:0-5205 GCA_964623355.1 uncultured Thiobacillus sp.
GTCGGCATCTATTCCTCGGTCGGCCAGTTGTACGAGCCGGTCGATTCCGACCAGGTCATGTATTACCGCGAGGACAAGGGCGGCCAGATTCTGGAGGAAGGCATCAACGAAGCCGGCGCGTTCTCGTCCTGGCTTGCCGCCGCCACGTCATACAGCACCAACAACGTGCAGATGATTCCGTTCTACATCTACTACTCGATGTTCGGCTTCCAGCGCATCGGCGACCTGGCATGGGCCGCCGGCGACAGCCGCGCGCGCGGTTTCCTGCTCGGCGGCACCGCCGGCCGCACCACGCTGAACGGCGAAGGTCTGCAGCACGAGGACGGCCACAGCCATCTGCAGGCGGCGATGATCCCGAACTGCATCTCCTACGACCCGACCTTCCATTACGAACTCGCGGTGATCATGCAGGACGGCATGCGCCGGATGTTCCAGGAACAGGAAGACGTGTTCTATTACCTGACGGTGATGAACGAAAACTACAGCCACCCGAGCCTGCCGAAGGGCGCCGAAGCCGGCATCCTGAAGGGTTTGTACCGACTGAGTGAAGGCGCCAAAGGCAAAGGCAAGACGAAGAAACCCCGAGTTCAATTGATGGGTTCCGGCACCATCCTGCGTGAAGTCATCGCCGCAGCCGAACTGCTGGAAGCCGACTGGGGCATTGCCGCCGATGTCTGGAGCGCGACCAGCTTCAACGAACTGCGCCGCGAAGCGCAGGAAACGCATCGCTGGAACCTGCTGCATCCGGAAGCAAAGCAGAAACTCAGCTACGTCGAGCAATGCCTGGACGCCACCGAAGGCCCGATCATCGCCTCCACCGACTACATGCGCGCCTTCCCGGATCAGATTCGGACTTATGTGAAACGCCGTTTCGTCACCCTCGGCACCGATGGTTTCGGCCGTTCCGACTCACGCGAAGCACTGCGCAAGTTCTTCGAGGTTGACCGCCACTATGTCGTGCTCGCCACGCTGAAAGCCTTGGCCGATGACGGCGTGCTGCCGGTATCGAAAGCCGCTGAAGCGATCAGGAAATACGGCATCGACGCCGAGCGACCGAATCCGGTCAACGTTTAAGGAGACGAGAAGATGACAATCAAGGAAGTGCTCGTCCCCGATATCGGCAGCTTCAAGGATGTCGAAGTCATTGAAATCATGGTCAATGTTGGCGACCAGATCGCCACCGACACCTCGTTGATGACCGTCGAATCCGACAAGGCCGCGATGGATATTCCCGCGCCGTTCGGCGGCATCGTCAAGGAACTCAAGATCAAGGTCGGCGACAAGATATCTGCCGGTTCGCTGGTGCTGATGCTGGATACCGCCGGTGAAGCCACGGCAAGCAGCAGTGCGCCGGTGGTCAAGTCGTTTGTCCAACCCCCCTCCCCCCCGGGGGGAGGGGCCGGGGGAGAGGGAAGTCATTCGGTTGCCACCGTGCCGCCGCCCAGCCACCCCGCACCGGAAGTCCCCGCCCACATTCCGCCCAAACATCGACCCGACCCGGTCGCCGCGCATGCTGAATTTGCCAGTAGCAAGCCGGCGCACGCCAGCCCATCGGTACGTCGTTTCGCGCGCGAACTGGGGGCCAGCCTGGGCCAGATCAAGGGCAGCGGGCCGCGCGGCCGCATCCTAAAGGAAGATGTGCAGAACTGGATCAAGGCGGAACTGGCCAAGCCCACCGGCGAAGCCATCGGCCTCGGCTTCCCGCCGGCGCCGATCATCGACTTCGCCAAATTCGGTGAAGTCGAACGGCAAGCGCTGCCGCGCATCAAGAAGCTCTCCGGCGCCAACCTGCACCGCAACTGGGTCAGCGCGCCGCACGTCACCCAGTTCGACGAAGCCGACATCACCGACCTGGAAGACTTCCGCAAATCCATGCTGGACGAAGCCGCCAAGCGCGGCGTCAAGCTGACGCTGCTGGCTTTCCTGATGAAGGCGGTGGTCAACGCGCTGCGCACCTACCCGACGTTCAATGCCTCGCTCTCCGCCGACGGCGAAAACCTGCTCCTGAAAAAATATTTCAATGTCGGCTTCGCCTGCGATACGCCGGACGGCCTGGTGGTGCCGGTGATCCGCGACGTCAACAAAAAAGATGTCATGGAGATCGCCAAGGAACTGGCCGAAATGTCCGAACTGGCGCGCGAACGCAAGCTCAAGGTCGATGCCATGCAGGGCGGCTGCTTCACCATCTCCAGCCTGGGCGGCATCGGCGGCACCATGTTCACGCCGATCATCAACTGCCCGGAAGTCGCCATCCTCGGTTTATCGCGCGCCGACTGGAAGCCGGTGTGGAACAAGACCAGCAAGACCTTCGAACCGCGTTTGATGCTGCCGCTGTCGCTGTCGTATGACCACCGCGTCATCGACGGCGCCGACGGTGCGCGCTTCACCAGCCATCTGCGGCTGATGCTGTCGGATGTGCGCAGACTGCTGCTCTGACCCACGGATTCGTCATTCCCGCGCAGGCGGGAATCCAGTCATGGCTGAAGGCGACAACCTATCAGTAGGACAACCTGGATTCCCGCCTGCGCGGGAATGACGGCCAGGTAGAGCCGCGCTTCACAAACACCACCTCCATTTCGCTTGCGAGCCCCCCATGAGCAATTCCATAGCAATCAAAGTCCCCGACATCGGCGGTTTCAAGGACGTCGCTGTCATCGAAATCCTGGTCAACGTCGGCGACACCCTCGCCAAAGACGCCGCGCTGATCACCGTCGAATCGGACAAATCGGCGATGGATATTCCTTGTTCGCAGGCTGGCGTGGTCGAGAAGTTGCTGGTCAAGGTGGGCGACAAGGTGTCGGAAGGCACGCCAATCCTCATGTTGAGTGCAGCCGCTGATTTGCTCCCCTCCCCCGCAAGCGGGGGAGGGGCCGGGGGAGAGGGAAGCCTTTCTAGTCAACATGCCCAAACCGCCCCTCTCCCCAGCCCTCCCCCGCCTGCGGGGGAGGGAGCGGACATCCACGCCCAGGTCGTCGTCCTCGGCGCCGGCCCCGGCGGCTACACCGCCGCCTTCCGCGCCGCCGATCTCGGCCTGCAGGTCGTGTTGGTCGAGCGTTATCCCGACCTCGGCGGCGTCTGTCTCAACGTCGGCTGCATCCCGTCGAAAGCCTTGCTGCACACCGCCAAGCTGATCACCGAAGCGGAAGAAAGCGCCGCACACGGCTTGAGCTTCGGCAAACCGAATATCGATCTCGACAAGCTGCGTGACTGGAAAGCCAACGACGTGGTTGCCAAATTGACCGGCGGTCTCGGCCAATTGGCCAAGCAACGCAAAGTCACCGTGGTGCATGGCGTGGCGCAATTCAGCGGCCCCAACAGCCTGCAAGTCACTGGCGCGGATGGCGGCGTCAAAACCATCCGCTTCGACAACGCCATCATCGCCGCCGGTTCGCAGGTCATCAAACTGCCGTTCCAGCCGGATGATCCGCGTGTCATGGACAGCACCGGCGCGCTGGCGCTGACCGACATCCCCAAACGCATGCTGGTCATCGGCGGCGGCATCATCGGCCTAGAAATGGGCACGGTATACGACGCGCTGGGCAGCAAGGTCACCGTCGTCGAACTCGGCGGCCAACTGGTTCCCGGCTGCGACGCCGACCTGGTGCGGCCGCTCGCCAAGCGGATGGAAAAGCGTTTCGAGATAATTTTGCTCAACACCGGCGTCACAGACATCAAAGCAGCAGAGGACGGCATCCACGTCACGCTGAAAGCTGGTGAAACCAGTAGTAGCGACGTATTCGACCGGGTGCTGGTCGCCATCGGCCGGCGTCCGAATGGCAAAACGATCAACGCCGAAGCCGCCGGCATCGCGGTGGACGAGCGCGGCTTCATCGCGGTCGACAAACAGATGCGCACCAACGTGCCGCACATCTTCGCCATCGGCGACATCGTCGGCCAGCCGATGCTGGCGCATAAAGCCGTGCATGAAGGCAAAGTCGCGGCGGAAGTCATCGCCGGACACAAAGTCGAATTCCAGGCCTTGGTGATCCCGTCGGTAGCCTACACCGACCCGGAAATTGCCTGGGCCGGCGTCACCGAAACCGAAGCCAAGGCGAAAGGCCTGGACATCCACAAGGGCGCCTTCCCCTGGGCCGCCAGCGGCCGCGCGCTATCCATCGCCCGTACCGAAGGCATGACCAAGCTGATCATGGACAAGGAATCCGGCCGTGTCATCGGCGCCGGCATCGTCGGCGTCAACGCCGGCGAGTTGCTGGCGGAAGCCGTGCTGGCGATCGAAATGGGCGCCACCGCGGAAGACATCGGACTGAGCATCCACGCCCACCCGACCTTGTCCGAAACGATCTGCTTCGCCGCCGAAATGGCGGAAGGCACCATCACCGACCTGTTGCCGCCGAGGAAAAAGTAGGCCGTCTCGAAAACGTGACAATGACAAGGGCCGCATTTGCGGCCCTTGTCATTTCTGGATTACAGCCCTGTAAACAGGCAAGCAAGCCCTCTATAAACCCCGGACTTCCACTTGGAGGTGAGTTCCGTAGCGGTAGATGCGAGGGCTGGAAGCTGACTTTTGGCTTCCCTGGTCGCAAGGCCTGAACCGCAGCCATCGCACAGCTATGGCGAGGATGCTCAAACCCGGCGAGAGGGGAAACCAAGCGGATCGCATATAGAGAGACATCCGCAAGTAAGCACAAAGCCCAACCGGCAAAGTGCCTGCCTTGTACCCTCATTAACCCATCGCACCAGGATGTCGGAATTTTTGACACCAGGAAACGCCCCTCCACATTTAAAAAGATGGTGTGCAAAGCCTTGAAAAGGGTGGCATCACTCTCTGGCATGGCTGAGCTTCGTTGCAATGACCAATATAAAACCGCTTCCAGAATGTCGGAATTCTTTACAGTTTTTTTAAGGAAAATATTCAACTTAAGTTAAGTTACTGATTTACATAAAGAATAATTTATGGCATGGGTTATGCATATTCTTGCCAAGTATTGCTCCAACAACCAAAGGAGTAGCCATGAATTCCCATTCCCACCCACTATTTGCTGCGGCCGTTCTGGCCATCGGTCTTTCCGTCACCGGCGCGAACGCCGGAATTCTGGTATCGGGAACCACTGAGGAAGGCGATCGAGGCCAGACCGTCTATCCCACTTTCACCATTAACACCTCGTCTTCGCCAGGCATTGATATGTCGAAAATCGGCGTCTGGGATTTCGAACTGAACTGGGACGCCGCCGCGCTGGAATTCAA
>CAZUSF010000186.1:0-5201 GCA_964623355.1 uncultured Thiobacillus sp.
GGCGCGGCTGAAACAGTGTCTAACTCAGCTGTCACTCAAAGCTTACGCATTGCTTCAACCCTCGCCCTCCCTCAATCACGCGTTGCGATTGGATCAAGTTTGTGGCGTTTGATTGCCGCCATTAGCTGGCCGTTTTGCTTGGCGTTTTGCATGAAACGCTCGATGCGTTGATGCCAGCGATCGTCGTCTTTCTGCATGGCGTAGGCGTATGAGGTCAGGTGATAGGTGGTCGACGGCGCAACCAGACGCGCCCAGTCGGTGGTTTCCAGCATGCGGCGACTGAACGGGAAATCGGTCATGAAGACATCGGCGCGACCCGACTCCACCTCCTGCTCGCGGCCTTGAGTGGTGGCGGTCACCAGCAACGTGGCCTGTTTCAGCTTTTCGCGCATCACCGGTTCATGCAAGGTGCCTTTGGCGACCGCAACCACGATGCCGGGCTTGTCGATGTCGTCCCAATGCTTGATGCGGCGGTTGCTTTTGGTGGTAATGGCGTAGATGTCACTCACCAGATGCGGCCGCGTAAAACGCAGTTTCTCGGCGCGTAATGGTGTGATGCCGATGGCGAACATGGCGATGTCACAGCGATTCTGGGTGACGTCGTCGATCAACCTGGCGAATGAACTGTCAACAAAAGTCAGTCGAACGCCGAGATCACGCGCCAGCGCCTTAGCCATGTCGATGTCAATTCCATGCAGTTGCTGGGTTTTCGGGTTGCGGTAGGAAATGCCGTAGTAATCGGGCCAGATGCAGACCCTGACTTCACCACGCGTCAGAACACTGTCCAGTCGGCTGGGCTGACTGGATGCCAGCGCCGGGAAAGCCATTAACAGGACAAAGCCGACAGCAAGAAAACAGTGCTTCATCTGATCTTCCCCTCAAGAAAAACTCGCCGGTCAGTTTCGGACCAGTCAGTTCAAGCCAATTGTTCAACCAGCAAGTGATCAATGAAATGTTGCAGTAACGGCATGTCTTCGGCTTTCATCGGTTCAAAACTGACCCCGTAATGGAAACGTCCCGCAGCCATCGAGCGATCCAGATCGCTGTTGTTGCGCACCGTGGCGATGACCGTAATGGTGCAGGTTGCATCTGGCAGCAGGATTGGAATGGTCAGTGTAGCCTGGGCGCCCAGCTCGTCCAGCAAACCTGTCAGTTCCAGTTTTGCGCCGTGTTCGCTGACGTTGCGCATGATCGCCATCGTACGCGAACCATTGGCGCGGGTAACTTCCACCGGCAAGCGTGTTTCCAGCCGAAGTGATCTCCGTATCTGACGATACTTGACCGACTTCGGTATCGCGAAATGGGCGTAGGGATAGGGCCGCGAATGGGAGCGCAAACTGCGTGAAGTAAACGCATAGACATACATGCCATGCACGACACGGAATTTGAATGAACTGCCCGGGGTAATCCAGATCGCCTTGCCGCCCACATCGGGCAAGCTGGTCAGAAAACTCATCTGACCGAATGCGCCGATGAAACTGACACTGAAGGGCTCGGCCTCGGATGACGCCATGGGTTGCACGGTCAGTTGTTCGCCAACTTTCAGGTGAATATCAGCAAAATCCGCGTCTTGCAGCTCTTGCTCTGTTGATGAAGCCCCGTTGGCATGCATAAATCACCCGCTTATTTGTGGATCATCCAATTAACCGTGCGAATAAATTCGCACCTACAACGCGATCACCAATTTATCGCAGCAGCGACTTCAAGTGAAAGATCAAGCTGTCACGCAGTTCATGCAATTCATTCAGCCTTGCCAGTGCTTGCTGCGGACTGGTTTTGGCCAGTTGCAGCAATTCGTTTGCCAGCACATGCACATGTTGGTGCAAGGGTTCGATCTTCTGGCAGGAAGCCAGTGCGGCATAACGCGATAGTCCCTCGCTATGCAGCCATTGGCCAAAGCGGCAGTGATGCTGATCCAGCTGCAACTGGGCTTGGGTTTCGCCCTTTAGATGGTGTTCGACGGCGGCGATCCAGGCGCGATGTTCGACCATGGCAAACAGCAGGGGCAGGTCGGCGCGGTTCACCGAGGACTGTTTCATCCAGCAGGCATCCGGCCGCCAGGATGCTGCCCAAGCGGCTAACTCGCGAGACGGCATCGGGTGAGCGATGCCGTAGCCTTGCGCCAACTCGCAGCCCAGTTGCAGCAGCATTTCGCCGTGCTCGATGGTCTCGACGCCTTCAGCAATAATTCTGCGGCGGAAGGCGCCAGCCAGTCCGATCACGCCTTCCAATATGGCCAGGTCATCCGGATCATCGAGCATGTCGCGGACAAAACTCTGGTCGATCTTCAGCTCCGCCACCGGCAAGCGCTTCAGGTAAGTCAACGAGGAATAACCGGTGCCGAAATCATCGAGCGCGAAGCTGACGCCGATCTCCTGGCAAGCGAGGATGACCTGAGACACGTGCACCAGATCTTCCAGCGCGCTGGTTTCCAGCACCTCCAGTTCCAGGTCGCCCGGTCGTAACTCGGGATGCAGCGCCAGAATCGCCCGCAGGCGGAGAACGAAATCCGACTGCTGCAACTGACGTGCGCTGATATTCACGCTGACCGGGATATCGAGTCCGGCGTCATGCCAACTCGCCCGATGTTTCAGGGCGCTGTCGATCACCCATTCGCCAAGTTCGATCGACATGGCATGGTCCTCGATCACCGGCAGAAACGCCGCCGGCGAGAGCAGGCCACGCTGCGGATGTTGCCAGCGGATCAGCGCCTCGGCGCCAATGACCGCGCCGGTGCGCATGTTCACCTTGGGCTGAAAATGAAGGACGAATTCACGTTCGGTCAGGGCGCGCCGGATGTGTTCCACACTTTCATGATGGCCGCGCACGCTGCGATCCAGTTCCGCGTCGAAAACATGAAAACGGTTCTTGCCGGCCAGTTTGGCCTGATACATGGCCTGATCGGCCTGGCGCAACAACTGCTCAGCATCAACGATTTCCGCTTGCGGAAAAAACGTCACCCCGATGCTCGCCGATGCCTGCAGCACGCGTTCGCCACCGACGCCGCCGATATGCACCGGCTGTGCCACCGCCGCGAGCAAGCGGGTAATCATCGGCACGCTGGCAGCCACATCGGCGAGATCGGCCAGCACCGCGACAAACTCATCGCCGCCAAGGCGGGACAGGGTATCGCCTTCGCGCAAGGACTCGCGCATCCGGGTGGCGAGCGCGATCAACAACTGATCGCCAACTTCATGTCCGTGGCTGTCGTTGATCGCCTTGAACCCATCCAGATCGAGATACGCCACCGCGATCTGTTGTCCGCGCCGCAGCGCCTGGGCCATTCCCTGTTGCAAACGGTCGGACAACAACACGCGGTTGGGCAGCCGGGTCAGCGCATCGTAGTGCGCCATATGTTCAAGCTGGTTTTCGTGTTCTTTCAGCGTGGTGATGTCGGAAAACAGCGAGACGTATTGCTGGATGTCGCCATTGGCATCACGCACCGCGCTGATGGTTTGCATCATCGCGCAGTCTTCGCCGCTCTTGCGACGGTTCCAGACTTCACCATACCAATGCCCCTTGACCAGCAGATCGCGCCAAAGGGCTTCATAAAATGTCTTGTCTTGCCGGCCGGAGCTGAGCATGCGCGGATTGCGGCCAGTGGCTTCTTCACGGCTGTAGCCGGTAATCCGGCTGAAAGCATCATTGACCTCGATGATCGTGCCATCGGCGGCGGTGATCATGATGCCCTCGCGGGAATGGGTGAACACGCTGGCGGCGAGTTGCAACTTGGCTTCGGCCTGTTTCTGCTGGCTGATATCGCGGCTGATTCCAAACAGCCCGACCACCTTGCCACTGTGGTCGAGCAGCGGCCACTTGTTGGTACTCACCCAACCCAGGGTGCCAGCAACATCGTAGTAAGGGTTGACCTTGTTCAACAACGGCCTGCCTTCCTGGAAGATCGGCAATTCCTCGTCGTGATAAAGCCGCGCGGTGTCGGCCGGGAAAACATCCAGATCATGCTTGCCGATCATCTCGCGCCAACTGGCATGGTGGGTGATGTTGGCCAGCGTCTGGCTGCAAAACCGAAAACGGCTGTTGGCGTCCTTGAAATAGATGAAATCGCTGGTGTTTTCCAGAAAGGAAACAAAGTCCCGGTTCAGTTCGACGATTTTTTCATCCGCCAGCTTGCGCTCGCTAATGTCCTCCTTCACCGCGACAAAATGCAGCAACACGCCTTCGTCGTTGAAAACGGGTGAAATCGAGGCCAGTTCCCAGAACAGCGTGCCGTCCTTGCGTCGATTGTGAAACTCGCCTTGCCAAATCCCACCCGCTTTGAGCGTGGTCCACATTGACAGGTAATCCGCCGGCGACTTTTCCCCGGAACTGATGACACGCGGATTCTTGCCGATCACTTCGGCTTGCTGATAACCGGTGATCGACTCGAACTTCGGGTTGACGTACTGGATGTTGCCGTCCGGGTCGGTAATGACGATGGACACCGGACTTTGCTCCACTGCGCGGGACA
This sequence comes from uncultured Thiobacillus sp., assembly GCA_964623355.1. Taxonomy (GTDB): domain Bacteria; phylum Pseudomonadota; class Gammaproteobacteria; order Burkholderiales; family Thiobacillaceae; genus PFJX01. Next base: position 4,469 of record CAZUSF010000186.1, read on the forward strand.
GGGTGCGCAACGACTCCTCCGCCTGCTCGCGTTTGCGGGCAACCCGTTCAAAGCGAACGAAATACAGGCTGGCCAGCGCCAGGGCTGCCAACAGAATGGCGCTGACAATGCCAAAGGTATGCACCGCCTCCTGTCGCCACCCCGCCAGGGCGTGAGCTTTGTCAAGACGCACCACGAGCAGGAAGGGATACGCGCGTGATGCCCGATAGGCGGTCAAAACAGGCTGGTTGGCGGCGGTGAATTCCTCAAATCGGCCCGCGTCGGTTTTGGCCAAACTGGCCAGAATGCGGGTGCTGCCGCTCAGTTCACCGGCGCGCTCGCTCTCCTCGGTGCTGAGCAACAGTCGCCCGTCATAGCGCAGCAATTGCACGTTCCCTTCGGTCGGCAAGACATGGTTGGCATAGAAGTTGAGGAAGTAATCCGCATTCACCGACGCCACTGCGGTAGTCCAACGCTCGCTCGGCAAGCGGACCGCACGCGATACCGGAATGAAATTGAGCGACAGGCTGGTGGTTTCCGGGCCAGCCGGACGCGCTTCGTAAAAATCGCGGCCATCGCGCAGCGGCCCCACACGCAGGATCTCCACCGGTTCAAGCGCTTGTGGCAAATAATCGCCGCGCGACAGGCGAATGCCGACATTCCGGACGTCGGAACTGGCGGCTATCACATCCGCCTCGCCGAGCAGTCCAATCGAACGCAGATAAGGCGCATGGCGCAGCGCGGTGGCCAGATT
>CAZUSF010000187.1:0-5193 GCA_964623355.1 uncultured Thiobacillus sp.
GCCATTTCCAGATCAAAAGCGATGGCTTTGATGCCTTCGCGGGCACAGGCTTCGTCTTGCTCACCTGTTGCGGCACCAGAAACGCCGACCGCACCAACAATATTTCCGGCAGCTTCAATCGGTATGCCGCCAGCGGAAAACACCAGGCCATCGACTTTGCCAACCGAAAACGGCTTGGTGAAACGATTCTCCATGGCCGACAGCGGCGCGTTGAAATTGACAGCGGTATAGGCCTTCTGTCGGCTGATTTCGATGGTGACGCGAGGTGCCAGGGTGTCACGCATGAACACCATCGCATCGCCACTGCGGTCAACCACAGTCACGCCAATCTGAATGCCTTCCTTGCGACAGGCTGCTATTGTGGCTTGGGCCAAGCGCTCGGAAGCTTCCAGAGTCAAACGCGGAATCTTGATCAGCATCGGCACTTCGGCTTCTGCCAACAGCGGCATCAGCAACAATGGCAATAGCACAGCTAAAGGGGCTTTTTTCATCTTCGTCTCCTCGTTGATTTGCGGGGGTTGGACGTCCCCGTCATGCAAACCAGATAACGGGGAAATCAAGCGGCTTTGGCTGCCCGCGCGCGTAACACTTTAATCTGGAACAAGGTATTGCGCTCATCCTCTTCCAGCGCGGCGCGGATGTGATGCACCGTCGCCGTGTAGCGAGGAATGATGTTGTACTTCAGCGCATTGACCCGTTTCTGTGTCTTGCGACTGGCCGCCAGTAAACGCCATAACGCGTTTTCCGCTTCGCCAAGACGCGCCAGGGTAACGGTAAGTTCCCGCAGGCGCAGACGCGCTTCATCGAAGCTGACATCGGTCCACATCAGGCCGACCGGTTGCAACGGCAGCGGTTCTGCGGTGACGCTGGGATATTCGACGCCGACACTGGAACGCGCCACAACCCGGATCGACACCGCTTGTCTCAATCCGACCGAAGCCTGGCGCAGCATCTGGCCGCCCATGCGCATCTGCACGATGCCCAGCCAGTGATACGCCTCGGCCAGTTCGGCGATGGTTTGCGCACGCAATTCGCGGTATTGCGCCAGCCGTTCGTAAACCAGTCGGGTCAGCAGGTCGCGTTTTTTCTCCAGCATCTGGCGGCCTTGTTCGAGGAACTTGACCTGACGGCTCACCTGCAACAGCGCGCTCTTGGTGGGCGGAACGGATAGGCGTTTTTTCATCGCAAACTCACGCGGCAGCCACGGTCGCCTGTCCCTTGTGATACTTGGCCAATTCCTCTTCCGACACCCGAATCAGCGCATCGGCCGGCAGCATCGACAGCAGATCCCAGGCCAGGTTGAGGGTTTCAAACACGCTGCGGTCTTCATCTTCGCCCTGGCCGATGAACTTGTGTTCGAACGCATTGGCGAATTCCAGGTAACGGCGGTCGGCGTCGGACAACTCTTCCGCGCCGATGATCGCCGCCAGGCCGCGCACTTCCAGCGCCTTGGCGTAGCTGGCGAACAACTGGCTGGCGACGTGCGGGTGATCTTCGCGGGTGAAGTTCTTACCGACGCCGTCTTTCATCAGACGCGATAGCGAGGGCAGCACAGTCACCGGCGGATAGACGCCTTGGTTGGCCAGCTCGCGGCCCAACACGATCTGGCCTTCCGTGATGTAGCCGGTGAGGTCGGGAATCGGGTGGGTGATGTCGTCGGATGGCATCGACAGCACCGGAATCATGGTGATCGAGCCGCGCCGGTTCTTGATCCGGCCGGCGCGTTCGTAGATTTCCGCCAGATCGGAATACAGGTAGCCGGGATAGCCCTTGCGCGCCGGCACGTCGCCGCGCAACACCGCGACTTCGCGCAGCGCCTCGGCGTAGGCGGTCATGTCGGTCATCACCACCAGCACGTGATAGTCGAGATCAAACGCCAGATATTCGGCGGCGGTCAGCGCCGCGCGCGGCGTCAGTAGCCGTTCGATGACCGGCTCGTCAGCCAGGTTGAGGAACATCACCACCTTGTTCAGGACGCCGCTTTCTTCAAAACTTTCCTCGAAGAAACGCGCATCGGCATGCGAAGCGCCGAAGGCGGCGAACACCACGACAAACTCGGAAGCGGCTTCGCCAAGCAATTTGGCTTGCCGCACGATCTGCGCCGCCACCCGGTTATGCGGCAAACCGCCACCGGAGAAGATCGGCAATTTCTGACCGCGAGTCAGCGAGTTCATGCCGTCGATGGCGGAAATGCCGGTCTGGATGAATTCACGCGGATAGGCCCGCGCCGCTGGATTCAGCGGTTCGCCGTTGACGTCGCGGCGGTCGGCGGAAATGATCGGCGGCCGACCATCGCGCGGCAGTCCGGCGCCGTTGAAGATGCGGCCGAGAATGTCGCGTGACACCGGTAACTTGAATGGCTCATCGAGAAAACGCACCCAGGTCCGCTCCAGATCGAGCTCGTCGGTGCCTTCGAAGACTTCCACCAGCACAGCGTCATCCGCCGCGCGGATGACCAGACCGGAACGCAGGCGTCCGGCATGGTCGCGCACCTGGACGCGGGAACCGGCCGCCACGCCGGGCACGCCGCCCATCACGATAAGGCCGCCCTGGGCGGAGGTTGCAGTGCGGAATTCAATGTTTTTCATGCTGTTGCCCGTGGTTTGGTCTGTCTCAAGCCGTCTGCTCGTATTCCAGCATCAACTTGTCGAACTCGCCCGGAATCTGGGCGATCTTTGCCTTCAGCGCGGCGATATCTTCCGAGGTGTGCTGGCTCTTCCAGCGTCGAGCCTGCGACAGCAACGGCATCTGGATCAAGCGGCGCGCGGGTGCGCCCAACTTCACCAGCTTCATGCCCTGGCGGAAGATTTCGAGCAGCCCGGAAAGCAAGGCGTATTGTTTTTCCGGCGAGGCGAAACTGTCGATTTCATCGATCGCCGACTGTTGCAGCAGGCCTTCTTTGATCAGCCCGGCAGCTTCCAGCGTCCAGCGTTGCTCGCTCGACAGCGCTTCGACGCCGACCAGGTTGACGATACGTTGCAACTCTTCCGAGGCGGAGAGCAGATCGAGCGCTTCGGCGCGTTCCCTTTCCCAGTTCGGATCGACGTTCTCCGCCCACCATTTGGCGGCTGAACCGATGTAGCCGGAAAAGCTTTCCAGCCAATCGACCGAGGGATAGTGGCGCGCATCGGCGAGTTCTTTCGACAACGCCCAGAAAGTCTGAATGATTTCCTTGGTGTGGCTGGTGACCGGCTCGGAAAAGTCGCCGCCGGGCGGGGAAACCGCGCCGATCAGCGTCACCGAACCATGATGGCCGGCCATGGTTTCAACTCGGCCGGCACGCTCATAGAACGCCGCCAAGCGAGAACCAAGATAGGCCGGATAACCTTCCTCCACCGGCATCTGACCAAGGCGACCGGCGACTTCGCGCAGCGCTTCCGCCCAACGGCTGGTGGAGTCGGCGACCATCACCACGTCGAGGCCCTGATCGCGGAAATACTCCGCCAGCGTGATGCCGACATAGACCGAGGCTTCACGCGCGACCACCGGCATGTTGGACGTATTAGCGACCAGCAGTGTGCGTTCCATCAGGGGTCGGCCGGTATGCGGGTCTTTCAGTTCCGGCATGAATTCGAGCACGTCGGTCAGCTCGTTGCCGCGTTCGCCGCAACCCACATAAATCACGATCTCAGCGTTGCACCAGCGGGCAATCTGCTGCTGCAACATGGTCTTGCCGGCGCCGAACGGACCGGGAATCGCCGCCTTGCCGCCTTTCAGCAGCGGATAAAACGTATCCAGGATGCGCTGCCCGGTGATCAACGGTGCAATCGCATGATCGCGCTTGCGGAATGGACGCGGTGTGCGCACCGGCCAGCGATGGAACAAGTGCAGCTTCTCGATGTTGCCGTCGAACTTGCGCACTCGGCCCAGGATTTCTTCAATCGTGTAATCGCCTTCCGGCGCAAGTTCGAGCAACTCGCCATGAATCAATGGCGGCGTCAGGATGCGGTGCAGAATCGATTCGGTTTCCTGCACCGTGCCCAGTACATCACCGCCAGCCAGCGCAGTGCCGGCGCGTCGATGCGGATCGGGCACAAAATGCCAGCGTTTGTCGCGTGGCAGCGAGGGCACCGCGACACCGCGCGCCATGCGGTCGCCGCTTTGTTGCCAAACGGCCTCCAGCGGACGTTGCACGCCATCGAAAATCGCGCCCAGAAGACCGGGGCCGAGTTCGACTGACAGCGGCCAACCGAGTCCGGTGGCTTCCTCGCCAGGGCGCAAGCCGGCAGTATCTTCATAGAGTTGCGCAAGAGCGGTATTGCCGTCACGGCCAATAACTTCACCGACCAGCCCCAGACGCCCGACTCGAACCTGCTCGCCGAGTACCGTTTCCGGCAACTCCAGCTTGACCAGGGGGCCGTTGATTTCAAGAATTTTGCCCATCGCAGTTCCTAATTATTTTCCCGCTTGTTAGCCATGCACCAAGGTGCCCAGGTCGGGAGCGCTGGCGAACAGCCGTTCCATCGCGACGCGCGCCAGTTCATCGGCAAGACGCGATTGACGGGCTTCAAAAGTCTGGTCCATCTGGGCGCGGTTATCGGCCATCAGAATTCGCATGCCGCCTTCGCTCAGATGGTTGTGGCTGCGCAATGTCACCTTGCGACCGGGCGCCGCGCGAGCGCTGAGTTGCTCCCAGACGGCAGCAATTCGCTTGCCATCGTCCCGCCGCACCTCCGCTACCAGATCGCCCTCCGGCAGCGCTTGTGCCGCCGCCGCCAACCATTTCTCGAGCACATCGAGATAAGCCTGGTCATCATTGACCAGTTCCTGGAACGCCAGTTTGACGCCGGACAACGTGGCTTCGGTCAATGCCCAGCGCAAGCGGTCGAGTTCGGAAGCGAGACGAGTTTCCGCCGCTTGCGATTGCCGCCGTACCCGACGTTCGGCCTCGGCCTTGGCGGCCAGCACTTCACGATCTTCCGCCAGTTTCAGCTTATCGGTTGACTCGGTCAGGATGCGCGCGCGCAACACATCGGCGTTATGGCGCTGTTCACGCGCCAAGGTCTCAGCCTGACGGATCAGCGCTGATTCCAGTTGAGTGACTTGCGAATCGTTATCCATTTTCGGGTATCCATATTCGTTACCTGTAGGCGACTACTTCAATGCCTCTGGTCCCAGCACGGCGCGAACCACGTCATCGACGGCGGGCGCGTAATCGTAAGGGGCGGCTAGAGGCGGCAATTCAGTGACGAC
>CAZUSF010000188.1:0-5189 GCA_964623355.1 uncultured Thiobacillus sp.
CGCCACCTGAACGGCACCGCGATTCTCTACGCCGACCGCATCACCGATTCGATGCGCCGCGCCATCGACGAAATCGAGCGCCGCCGCAACAAACAGATCGCCTTTAACCTGGCCAACGGCATCACCCCGAAGGGCGTGGTCAAGCGCATCAAGGACATCATCGATGGCATCTACAACCCGGATGCGGCAAATCAGGAACTGAAAGCCGCGCAGTCACGCGCCAAGTACGAGGTGATGAGCGAGAAAGACCTGGCGAAGGAAATCAAGCGCCTGGAGAAGGACATGCTGACAGCGGCAAAGAACCTCGAATTCGAAACTGCGGCGGAACTTCGCGACCGCTTACACATCTTGAAAAAACAGTTATTTGGAGTCGAGGAACATGATGAGTAAGACAAAAATACTTTTCGTCTGCATGGGAAATATCTGTAGATCACCAACCGCTGAAGGGGTTTTCCGTGACAAGGTAAAACTTGCCGGCCTGACCGCAAATGTCGAGATTGACTCAGCCGGCACGCATGACTACCACATCGGCAGACCGCCAGATGGCCGCGCCCAGGATGCCGCCAGCAAGCGGGGCTACGATCTGTCGGATCTACGCGGCCGACAGGTCAATGCGAAGGATTTTGAAGCGTTCGATTTCATTCTGGCGATGGACAAGGACAATCTGGCCATCCTGCGCGAACAGTGTCCGCCGCATTTGCAGCACAAGGTGCGCCGTTTGCTCTCGTTCAGCCAACGCTTTGCTGACCTGGATGTGCCAGACCCTTACTACGGAGGGAAAGCCGGCTTTGATCAGGTACTGGATATGGTGGAAGACGCAGCGGAAGGCTTGATCAACGAAATCAATGTCACAAAGGGCAACGTGTAAGCCATCGTCTTTGCAGGGTTCGCTCTGCGAACCATTCGCGCATCATGGCATTGTTGATGTACCAAGCAAAAAAACCGGCGCAGTAATGCGCCGGTTTTTTATCCTTCAACAACAACCATCAAACAGCCATCAGGCAGACGGGGTTTGCTCGGACGGCGCTGATTTCGTTTCCACCAACACCAGCGGCTCGGCAGCAGCCGGAGCCTCGGACTTGGGACGCGGACGACGACGCGGATTCGAAGGTGGGCCCCACTCATTTGGTTTTTCCTCCGCCGCCGGTGCACTGGCATTGGCTGATTCACCCGTCGTGACCTCCTCGAAACGCGTCTCAACCATCACCAGTCTTTCGGCAGCAGTCTGCTCACTGGCACGACCACCGCGACCGCGACGCCGACGTGACGAAGAAGCGGACTCAACCGGTTCCACCTCAGCCGCAGCAACTTGCGCGCCCGGAGCCAAGGTTTCGATCAGTTGCAAACCTGCTGCGTTCAAATCGCTGGCGACCGGCTGACTAGCGACAACTTTGGGTTCTGCCGCTTTCTCTTCGTTGGCGAACTTGAATTCGACTTCGGCTTGTACCGGTTGTGCGGCAGGCTGACGAATGGGCTGCGGAATGGACTCGGCAACAGATTCAGAAACGGCCTGGATTCCTGCTTTCTCCGGCTTCGCTTCGGTTTCGATCCGAATCACCAACGGTTCTGCGTTGCTCTCAACAGCGACAGATGGCATCACCGCACTGACTTGCGGACTTGCCGTTTGACCTTCCGCTTCCGCCACGATTTCGCTCACGGTCTGCTCGGCCACCTCGCCAGCACTTTCCGGACGCCCTTCGCCACGCCGACCACGACCACCACGCCGACCACGACGGCGACTATCGCGCTCATCGCCCCCGTTTTCACTCGGCGCCTCGGTCGCAATCTGGCTGCCTTCGATCGGCGCCGTCAACGGTAGATTCTGCTCTGTGGCAGATGCGGCTTCCACCGCCGGCTGACGTTCGCGACGCGGGCGTTCCGGTCGCTCACCGCGATCGGGACGATCCGTCCGCTCGGGGCGGGCTTCACGTGGCTCACGCGGTTCACGTGGTTCACGCGGCGGCTTGGCTTCAGCACGTTCCGGACGTGCAGCGCGATCTCCCTGCTCAGCACGCTCCGGTTTATCGCCACGCGGACGCCGGTCGCCGCGCGGTTCACGGTTATCCCGCTCGCCACGCTCTGCACGATCACCCCGATCGTTGCGGCCATCACGGCCACGCCGCGGTTCACGATCACGTCGCGGTTCGGTCTTCTTGACTTCAACCGGCTTGACTTCTTCCACCGGTTCGCTATCACCGCGCAACCAGCCGAAAAGACGCCCAAACAGGCCCGGTTTCTGCGAACTGACCTGCGCCACGGGCGCAGCAGCCACCGGCGCAATATGCGCTGGCGCCGGCTGCGACGGCGTGATGCCTTGCACCACCGGCTGCGGCCGATCCGGTTTGTCGGCGCTGCCGTTGCGCGGCTGCATTTCGACTTCCACCGGCTTTTCCACCATCCGATAACTCGGCGCCAGCGGCTCAGTCTGATTCAGCTGGTCATGCCGGAAACGCGCCAGGTTGTAGCGCGGCACTTCAAAGTGCATGTTCGGAATCAACATGATTTCGACGCGATGACGCGCTTCGATGGCCAGAATATCGTGCCGCTTTTCGTTCAGCAGGAAGGTGGCGACATCAACGGGAAGTTGCAGGTGCACGGCGCCGGTATTGTCCTTCATCGCTTCTTCCTGAAGCATGCGCAGGAGATGCAGGGCGAAAGACTCGGTGCTGCGCACATGGCCGGTACCGGCGCAACGCGGGCAAGTCACGTAGCTGGTTTCGCCAAGACTCGGCTGTAGCCGCTGACGCGACAGTTCGAGCAAGCCGAAGCGGGAAATCTTGCCGGTCTGGACGCGAGCGCGGGCATGGTGCAGAGCATCGCGCAGGCGGTCTTCCACCTCGCGTTGATTCTTCTGGTTTTCCATGTCGATGAAATCGATCACGACCAAGCCGCCCAGGTCGCGCAAGCGCAACTGACGCGCAACTTCTTCCGCCGCTTCCAGGTTGGTGTTGAGCGCGGTCTGCTCGATATCGCTGCCCTTGGTGGCCTGTGCCGAGTTGACGTCGACCGCCACCAGCGCTTCGGTATGGTCGATGACGATGGCGCCGCCGGACGGCAACGTGACCTGGCGCGAGAAGGCGCTTTCGATTTGATGTTCGACCTGGAAACGCGAGAACAGCGGCACCGGATCGGTATACAGCTTGACCTTGTGCACGTTGGGCGGCATCACATGCGCCATGAACTGCCGCGCCTGCTCATAGATCGCAGGTTCGTCGATCAGCAATTCACCGACATCGGGCGTGAAGTAATCGCGAATGGCGCGAATCACCAGGCTGGATTCCTGATAAATCAGGAACGCGCCAGACTGGCCCTTGGCGGCTCCATCGATGGCGGTCCAGAGTTGCAGCAGGTAGTTCAAGTCCCATTGCAATTCTTCGACGCTGCGGCCAATACCGGCGGTGCGGCCAATCAGGCTCATGCCGGCGGGCACATCAAGTTGCGCCAAGGCATCGCGCAGTTCGTTGCGCTCTTCGCCTTCGATCCGGCGCGAAACACCACCACCGCGCGGATTGTTCGGCATCAGCACCAGATAACGGCCAGCCAGGCTGACCTGGTTGGTCAGCGCCGCGCCCTTGTTGCCACGTTCGTCTTTCTCGACCTGGACGATCAGCTCAAGACCTTCCTTGAGCATGTCCTGCATGCGACCACGGCTGAAATCCCCCTTTTCGGCGCCAGGAATGGCGGCGCGGGAAATCTCCTTGAACGGCAGGAAACCATGCCGGTCAGTGCCGTAATTGACGAAGCAGGCTTCGAGCGAAGGTTCGACGCGCGTGACAATCGCTTTGTAAATATTGCCTTTGCGCTGTTCCTTGTTAGCGGACTCAATGTCGAGATCGACCAGTTTCTGGCCTTCGACAATGGCGACGCGGAGTTCCTCCGCTTGCGTCGCGTTGAACAACATACGTTTCATGTTTCACCCCAGCGCTCACGCGCCCCGGGGGATAAACCCCGCCGAACCATCCTGGCGATCAGGACGGAAACAGCGGCAATGCAAAACAGGGGATCAGGCGGCGTGTTTAGTTATGTCGCTGAGCGGCTGGGGCATGGTTGAGGTTCATCGTTTTTTTCCTGTCGATTCAATGTGTTCACTTTGTCAGCGAACACTGAACCAGACGCAGATTCATCCGGGTGCGGGTCGCGCATATAAATTGCGTTACCATCGCTGCTTTTTTCGAGCGTTGCCTTTCGTGTCCACCCAGATTCGCTGATCTTCCTTCGTTCCGCGCTCTAGCGCACAAACGAACTTGGCGAACTAAGTGAAACAGGGGGCTGGCGGCCTAAGCCGGTGAGCGAGATAACCGGCGCCCAAAATCAGTGCGTGGGCAAGGTCTTCAACGCCCCGTGTGCATGCTTTTTGAGCAGGGCGAATATACATTAATGCAATCGACAGGCAAAGCAGCAGTCACAAAAGTCAGCATCGGTTCCGAGCAGGCCGGACAACGTCTGGACAACTTTCTTTTCAGGATGTTGAAGGGGGTGCCGAAAAGCCGCATCTACCGGATGTTGCGGGAAGGCGAATTACGCGTCAGCGGCCGTCGCTCGAAACCCGAATACAAGCTGGTCGAAGGCGACGAAGTGCGCATCCCGCCGGTACGGGTCGCCGAACCGGCGCCGACGCCCGCGCATGGGCCAATCTCGAATCCTTTGCTGGATCGGGTGATCTATCGCGATGACGCCCTGCTGGTGATCGACAAGCCCGCCGGTCAAGCGGTGCATGGCGGCAGCGGCGTCAGCCTGGGCGTCATCGAACAATTGCGGCAGGAGTTGCCGGACGCACGCTTCCTTGAACTGGCGCATCGTCTCGACAAGGAAACCTCCGGCATTCTGGTGCTGGCGCTGAAACGTTCGGCGTTGGTTGAACTGCACCGCATGTTGCGCGATGGCGAGCCGAAAAAAACCTATCTCGCGCTGGCGGTTGGCGATTGGCGCGACCCGGTTCGCCACATCAAACTGTCACTGCATAAATTCCTCACCGAAGATGGCGAGCGACGGGTCGAGGTCAATGATGACGGCCAGCGCGCCCACACGATTTTTCGGCGCATCAAGGTCGCTGGTGGTTACAGCCTGCTGGAAGCTGAGTTGAAGACCGGCCGCACGCATCAGATTCGGGTGCATCTCGCTGCGGTACAGCACCCGATTGCCGGCGATACCAAGTACGGCAATCCGGAACTCAACCGTCAGTTGAAACA
>CAZUSF010000189.1:0-5157 GCA_964623355.1 uncultured Thiobacillus sp.
AGGCGGTCTTCGTAGCGCGCCAGGCTGGCCTGGCAGTCTGGGTCGGCGCTATTTGCAAGGTTGGCGATGGCGTCGGCAGTCAGCGTCTGGCCGCTGTGGGCGAGGTGGTCGCGCGCCAGGCCGGGGCCGGAGAGCCAGGTTTCGATGCAGCCGTGTTTGCCGCAGTAGCAGGCGGGGCCGGGGCGTTCTGCGTCGGTCGGCCAGGGCAACGGGTTGTGGCCCCATTCGCCACTGATGGCGTTGGCGCCGGTGAGCACCTGGCCGCGCACGACGATGCCGCCGCCGCAGCCGGTGCCGAGGATGACGCCGAACACCACTTCAGCGCCGGCGGCGGCGCCATCGACGGCTTCTGACAAGGCAAAACAGTTGGCGTCGTTGGTCAGTCGCACTTCGCGTTGCAAGCGCTGTTCCAGGTCGTGTCGCAGCGGTTGGCCGATCAGGCAGGTGGAGTTGGCGTTCTTGATCAGGCCGCTGACGCGTGATTCGGCGCCGGGCATGCCGATGCCGACCGTGCCACGCGCCTGCAGTTCGGTTTCTGCGTTTTCAACCAGTCTGGCGACGCTTTCCACGCTGGCGCGGTAATCGCCTTGCGGCGTGGCGACGCGGCGGCGCAGGCATTCGTGTCCGCCGGCATCAAAGGCGGCGATCTCGATCTTGCTGCCGCCCAGGTCTATGCCAAGTCTGAGCATGGTTTCTCCTTGTTAAGGTTAGGGTGTTGCGGCCGTTTCCGGGGCGCGGGGGCGGTGGTATCCTGCCCCTTCTCCCGCATTGCAGCACATCACATGAACTCTATCGCCGCCCGTAATGAAGTTGAACGCCTGCTGTCTGAAATGGAGCAGGGCAGTCTTGACCCGGAAACCTTTGCCCGCCAGTTGTTGGCGCATCAGGTTTTCATGCCGATCAAGGATGAAAAACATCAGATCGCCGGTTTCCAGCTCTCCACCAAGGCAGATCCGCTGGTGATCGAGGACGATGAAGGCAATCGCGTCTTCATCGTCTTTTCTTCGCCCGAACGCGCCAAGGAATTTACCAATGAATTCCCCGGCTACGGCGGCGGTCTGCTGACCGATGTGGCTTGGATCGTGCAGCGCATGGGCGCCGACATGGGTTTGTCGATCAACCCCGGCCAGGATCCCGGCTTTGATTTCGATGCCGACATGGTGGCGATGCTGGCTTCCCTGCTGCCGGAGCAGGATCAATGACCACGCGTCAAGTGGGCGAGGTCTACAGCCCGGAGCATGCCCGTTACGATGAAGGCGCTCGCTATACCTACTCCGGCGGTGCGCATGAACTGGTGTTGTTCTGGAGCAGCCCGACGCCCGGGGAAGTCGAGGGATTTCGCTTGCAGCCGATGGATGTCGGACTCTTCACGCACGGCCCGGCGGCGTTTCTGCTGTACAAGATCAAGGATGTTTGCGAATGGTCCGATGTGGCCTTCAACATCCACATGATCCCGGAAGCGCAACGCGAATTGCCGAACGAAACGGCGGGTGATCGGGCGCGTTTCAAGATGATTCTGGTTGATGCCGAAGACGGTGTGATTCGCGCCAAACGCATCGTTTCGCTGGACAAGGTGATGACCCAGGCGGTCAAACACACCATGGCGGATCAGGCCAGTTCGGGGTTCAACCGGATCATCTACGAAGCCGCCGTGCAGGAGGTTTACAGCCGCTATGCCGACAGCGACGCCTTGGCCAGCGTCGCCGAGGTGGTCGAGCCGGCGTTGGGGTGATGGAGTGTTGAAAAAGGTGGAATCCATTAACACCTCCGTCATACCGGCGCAGGCCGGTATCCAGAAATCATTGCCCACGTTGAGCGCAGTGCACTGGACCCCGGCATTCGCCGGGGTGACGCCGCGTTTTTCAAAGTTCTGTTGATGCTGAACACTGAAATCCTCACCGAATTGCAGGCGCTGCTTGGTGACGCGCGTGTTTTCAACGATGCCGCAACCCTGGCGTTGTACGCCAGCGATGAAACGCCGAAATCCTGCCTGCCGGATGCGGTGCTGTTTCCGACCAGTCATGACGATGTCGTCGCCATCGTCAAACTGGCCAACCGGCATCGGCTGGCGCTGGTGGCGCGCGGCGCGGGTTCCGGCAATGTCGGCGGCGCGATGCCGGTGACCGGCAGTCTGGTGGTCAGCTTCGAATGCATGAACCGCATCGTCGAGTTCGATGCCGCCAACCGCTTGGTGGTGGTCGAGCCGGGCGTGGTGACCGACGACATTGATGCATTGGCGGCGACTGTCGGCCTGATGTATGCGCCTGATCCCGGTTCCGGCGCCTATTGCCGCATCGGCGGCAACCTGGCGATGAACGCCGCCGGGCCACGCTGTGTGAAATACGGTGCAACGCGCGATCACGTGCTGGGACTGCGCGCGGTGACCGGCGACGGGCGCGAGATTCGCGTCGGCGGTCGCACCACCAAATACGCCACCGCCTACGATCTGACCCGTTTGCTGGTCGGTTCGGAAGGCACCCTGGCGTTGATTACCGAAGCCACGTTGAAGCTGGTTCCGGCACCGGAAAGCGTCGCCACCTTGCGCGTCTGCTATGCCAGCAACGCTTCGGCCTGTGCCGCAGTAAGCCGGATCATGGGCAAAGCGATGTCGCCTCCGATATTGCCCAGCGCGCTCGAATTCATGGATCGCCGCGCGATTGATGCCATCCGCGAATATGGCGCGGCGGAAGGTCTGCCGGATGGCACCCAGGCGGTATTGATGGTGGAAGCCGACGGCGATGTGGATGATCTGCCGCGCCAGATCGCGGCGCTGGAACAGGCGCTGGCCGGCGAGGGCTTGCTCGAGATTCAGAGCGGTTTCACCGCCGAAACCATTGCCGCGCTCTGGGTGGCGCGCAAATCGCTGTCATTCGCGGTGAAGAAGATTGCGCCGTTGAAGATCAATGAAGACGTGGTGGTGCCGGTGGCGCGGCTGGCCAATCTGGTCAACGCCATCGACGCGCTCGGCAAGCGGCATGACCTGCCCATCGTCAGCTTTGGTCATGCCGGCAACGGCAATCTGCACGTCAATCTGATGGTGCATGCCGACGACGCCGAGGAAATGGCGCGCGCCCGCCACTGTCGCGATGCCTTGATCGAAGTCGTGCTCGGTCTGGGTGGCAGCTTGTCCGGCGAACACGGCATCGGCAGCGAGAAGCGGCATTACGTCAGCCGCGAACTGGATGCTTCGACGCTGGCGATGATGCGCGACGTGAAAAAATTGTTTGATCCGCTCGGGCTGCTCAACCCGGGTAAAAAGCTGCCCGATCTCTTGCCGGATTAAGGGCTTCCCAACTCTTTACAAGTGGTCTGTATTTCCAGATAGTCTGTCAGGGTTATTTTTGGGTCATTCCTGAATTGACTCATTCAATAGACAACAGACAATCGAGGAGATGGGCCATGAAATCCCTGAACAAAGTCATTTTGCTGGTTGCCGCTGCGGTTTCATTGTTCATGCTGGTCGGCGTGTATTTGCTGTTTTCCGGCTTTGGCGACCGAATGATGCAGAAAGCGGCCTTTTCGCAGTCGTCGGTTGTCGCGAATCTGACGTTTTCCAACATGTTTCAATTGATGAGTCAGGGCTGGAAGCGCGATCAGGTGATCGAGTTCACCCAAAACGCGACCAAATCGTTGGCGGGTTCGCCGTTGCGCATCGATTTCTATCGCGGCGATCTGGTCAGTGCGCGCTATGGTTCAGTTTCGCAACCGCCGATGAGCCCGGAGCTGGAACGTGCGATGCGTACAGGCAAACCGGTTGAAGTGGTACTGGCGCAGGGCGGTCGTTACATCTATCCAATGAGGGCGGATCAGCGCTGTCTGAGTTGTCATGAAAACGTCAAGGTCGGCAATGTCCTGGGCGCGATCACGGTCGATGCCAGCTATGACAAATTCATCAGCGATGCCCGTCAATTATTGATGCTGATCTTGTTTATGCTGGCGCCGCTACCGTTCATCGCAGCCTGGTTGGTGACGCTGTATCTGGACAGCCGCATCAATCGATTCGTGCGTCAGGTCGATGGCGTCATCGGTCACAGTGAAACCAGCGGCGCGTCGCTCGATTTCAGCGCGGTCAAGCCGAGCTGGCACGAGTTGGACGAAATTCTCGACCGTTTCAAGCGCATCGCTTCACGAAAGGCGTGATCAAGGAAGTGAGCATCAGCGCCAGCGCGCCCTGAATTCTTCGATCGGCATCGGGCGGTCGAACAGATAGCCCTGGAACACGTCGCAACCGCGCGACTGCAGGAAGGCGAACTGGGCTTCGGTTTCGACGCCTTCGGCGACGACGGAAAGATTCAGGTGTCCGGCTACCGACAGGATGGTTTCCACCAGCGCGACATCGTTGGGATCGTGCGGCACGTCCTGCACGAACGTGCGATCGACCTTCAGTTCATGCAGTGGCATGCGTTTCAGGTAGGCGAGCGAGGAATAGCCGGTGCCAAAGTCGTCGATCGAGAAATGAATGCCGATCTTGTTGAGCTCTTCCATTTTGGCAATGGTGTCGTGGATGTCTTCGATCACCAGGCCTTCGGTCACTTCCAGCACCAGATGCGTCGGGTCGGCGCCGGCATCGCGCAGGATCTGGCTGACCTGTGCGACAAAGCCGGTGTGGCGGAACTGGCGCGGGCTGACATTCACCGCCAGGCGCAAAGGCCGGCCGAGGTCGTCGCACTGTTTCAGCAGACTCGCTGCTTCGCGCAGCACCCATTCGCCGAGGGCCAGAATCTGGCCGGATTCCTCCGCCACCGGGATGAAGGCCAGCGGTGAAATCAGACCTTTTGTTGGGTGATGCCAGCGCAACAGCGCTTCCGCGCCGACCAGGCCGCGCTGGCTGTCAACCTGGGGCTGCAGGTACAGACTTAGTTCGTTCTGGCTGATTGCCTGATGCAGATCCTGTTCCAGGGCCAATCGGGCGCGCACGTTTTCCTGCATTGCGGATTCGAAATAGACCACCGCATTGCGGCCGGCATCCTTGGCGCGATACATCGCGGTATCGGCTTCGCGCAGCAGGTCATCCTCGTTTTCGCTGCCTTTCGGGAACACCGTGATGCCGATGCTGGCGCCAATATGGAAATCGGAGCCTTCAACCCGGAACGCGGTTTCCATCACGCCGCGTATCTTTTCCGAGACGCCTATCGCCAGCCGCGCCGCGGCTTCCGG
>CAZUSF010000190.1:0-5157 GCA_964623355.1 uncultured Thiobacillus sp.
TGCCATGCGGCCTTATAACGGGCTGCATCCGTGTCGG
This sequence comes from uncultured Thiobacillus sp., assembly GCA_964623355.1. Lineage (GTDB taxonomy): Bacteria > Pseudomonadota > Gammaproteobacteria > Burkholderiales > Thiobacillaceae > PFJX01. The sequence continues at coordinate 38 of CAZUSF010000190.1, forward strand.
CAAGGAATGCGCGGTGGCTGGCTGGCCTTGCGCATAACGCTTATTATGGCGCCCGTGCAAATTTCGCTCACCAAGCCGACATTCCCCTACACGGGATCGTTCAACTCGCCGGCTCACTTCAAGACCCAGGAACAACATGAAATGCGTGGATGATTTTCGCTTTCGCTTAGGCCAGCATGAGCTGGTGCCGATCATGATCGGCGGCATGGGGGTCGATATTTCGACCGTTGAATTGGCTTTGGAAGCCGCCCGCCTGGGTGGTGTCGGGCATATTTCCGACGCCATGGTGCCGACCGTCATCGACCGCCATTTCAAGACGCGCTTTGTCAAGGACAAGCTGAAGCTTTACAAAGCCAACGTCACCAATCTGGCCGACAAAACGTTGGTCAAGTTCCATTTGGGCGAGCTGGAAGAAGCCACCCGCATGCACGTTAGACGCGCCATGGATGCCAAGCACGGCCCCGGTATGGTGTTCATCAACTGCATGGAAAAGTTGACCATGAACGCGCCCAAGGAAACCCTGAAGGTGCGCCTGAATGCCGCGCTCGATGCCGGCATTGATGGCATCACGCTGGCCGCTGGTTTGCATCTGGGCTCGTTTGGCCTGATGGAAGAACACGCCCGCTTCCGCGATGCAAAGATCGGCATCATCGTTTCCAGCCTGCGCGCCCTGCAACTGTTCATCCGCAAGAACGCCCGCACCAATCGCCTGCCCGATTACGTTGTTGTCGAAGGTCCGCTGGCCGGCGGCCATCTTGGGTTCGGCATGGACTGGGCAAATTACGATCTGGCCAGCATCGTTGGCGAGATCCAGACCTGGCTGAAGGCGGAACAACTCGATATCCCGCTGATTCCGGCTGGCGGCATCTTTACCGGCTCAGACGCCACCGCTTACCTTGAACATGGCGCCGCTGCGGTGCAGGTGGCTACCCGCTTTACCGTGACCAAGGAATGCGGCCTGCCCGACCCGATCAAGCAGGAATATTACAAAGCCGACGAAGACGACATCGAGGTCAACGGTATTTCACCCACCGGTTACCCGATGCGGATGATCAAGAGCAGCCCGGCGATTGGTGCCGGCACGCATCCCAACTGCGAGTCTTTCGGCTACCTGCTCGACGCCAACGGACGTTGCGCCTACATCGACGCCTACAACCGCGCCGTCGCCGAGCATCCGGGTGAGAAAAAGGTTCGGGTCTGGGACAAAACCTGCCTGTGCACCCACATGCGCGATTTCGACCTCTGGACTTGCGGTCAGTACACCTACCGCCTGAAAGACACCTCGGTCAAACAAGCGGATGGCAGCTATGCGTTGCTCACCGCCGAGCATGTTTTCCATGACTACCAATTCAGCAAGGACGGCAAGATCGCGCTGCCAGCAGCCTGAAATCAGAGCCTGCGTGACAGCACTGTCACGCCCGCCTGGCTAATTCATCACACAACAAGGACAAAGGCTGCGCCTCGGCAAAATAGTGGCCCTGGCCGTAATCGACGCCCAAGACCTTTAGCGCATCGGCGGTTGCCTGGTCTTCGACATACTCCGCCATGGTGCGGATGCCCATGATGCGCGCCACCTTGGCGATTGCCTCGACCATCGCCGCGTTGATCGGATCCCGCACCATGTCGCGCACGAAAGCGCCATCGATCTTCAGGTAGTCAACGCCCATGTTGTGCAGATAGGCAAAGGATGACAGTCCGCTGCCGAAGTCATCCAGCGCAAAACGGCAGCCCAGGGTTTTAAGATCGTCAATCAGCAACTGCACCGATTCAAGATTTGAAATCGCGGCGGTTTCGGTAATCTCGAAGCAAAGATGCGGCGCAGTCTCGTGGTTTTCCCGCATGGCTTGCCGGATAAACGACTGGAATTGGGCATTGCTGAGGGATGCCCCGGAAAGATTGATGCCGAGGACAGCCTGCTTTGCCCGCAATGCCGGTAAATGGGCAGTGCATTGTTCCAGCGTGTGCTCGATCACCCAGCGATCAATCGTCGGCATGATCTGGTAACGCTCCGCTGCGGGAATGAAGGCCATCGGCAACACCGGATACGCTTCATCATGCAAGCGCAGCAGCAGTTCATAGTGCGGCTCGCGCATCGCGTCCGACAGCCCGACGATGGGCTGGAAATAAAGCCGGAAATGTCCGGCCTGCATCGCCCGCGTCAAACGTCCAACCCATTGCATTTCGCCACGCCGGCGTTCGACTTCTTCATCGCCGCGGCGATACAAGCGGATCGTGTTGCGGCCGGCATCCTTGGCGGCATAGCAAGCAGCGTCGGCCGCGCTCATCAGATGCGCGGTATCCGGCCAGTCCTGATCCATTTCGACCAGACCGATGCTGGCGCCCACCTGATACATGCGACCCTTCCAGGAAAAACGGAAGTCGCTGATCATGCGGCGCAATTTTTCGCCCAGCTGCGCGCCCAGAACGGCATCGCAGTCCGTCAACAAGACACCGAATTCATCACCGCCCAGGCGCGCCACCACATCGCTGCCACGCAAAGCGCGTCGCATCGAAGCCGAAAGCTGACGTAACAACTCATCGCCGGCCTGGTGTCCGCTGCTGTCATTAACCAGCTTGAACTGATCCAGATCGAGGTAAAGCAGGCAATGCCGCACGCCGGTCTGATGTGTGGCATCCCATGCCTGTTGCAGCGCCAGATCAAAACCGGCGCGATTCAGCAAACCGGTCAGTGCATCGTGTTGGGCTTGCCAGGACAACTTCGCGGTAGCGGCGCGAATCTTCTCCTGCAAAGTGTCATAGGAATTCTTCAGTTCCACCGCCATGTTATTCACACCGCGTTCCAGCACCGCGAACTCGCCGCCGGTTTCAACCTGAACCCGCGCGTTCAGGTCGCCCGCCGCAATTCTTTCAACCGCTCGCGTCAGCGCGCCAATCGGCCGCACGATATCGCGACCGAGCCGCCAGGCCAGCAAACTGGCCAGCATCAAACCAAGCAGCGTGATCGACAACCCAGCCAGCAAGATCGTCCTTTGCCGATCCAGCGTCGCCTGGCGAGAGACCTCGAGCAAGACGAAACCGAGTGCAGGGTCCGCCATGCCCACTTTCAGCGGCGTCGCAAAATCGTCGATTTCCAGTGCACGCTGCAGCACCGGCGCAACTACCAGAATCGATTCATGATTGCGCGCGACGAGCCCGGTGGCATCCCCCGCCCAATGCGCCCGGAACGTCTGATTTCCCCGCTTGACGATAGCCTGGCCTTGCACATCCACAATCGCTACCGATTTCACACTTGAATCACGCGCCATGGGTCCGGTGAGAAACTCCAGCTCGGCCCGGTTGCCGGAGAACAGCGGAAACTCACACGCCTTCGCCAACTGGTTGGCGCGTTCCAGGGCGCGCTGTTCAAAGCTGCGGTCCATTTCCGCATAAGCCGAGGCGATGAAGTACCAGGACAACCCCGTCGCCACCAGCAACAGCGGCAACAGCGCCAGCATCAACACGCGCTGGCGGATGCTGCGATTGGTCATCCAGGGATTGATCATCCTTGATTCCTCGGTTGACCGCTCTTCAGCCTTCGAAATGCCTCATGAATACAAGCGTTAACGCCTCCGGTCACCCTCACCAAGTGGGTGAGCCCGCTACGAGTTCGATTGCGGGCCTGCCGGGCCGTCTGGCTGCGTTGCTCCTCCTTGCGGGGAGCGGCCACGCGCGTCGTCGCGCCTTGCCAGCCAACCCGGCAGGCCCACACTCGAACTCGTTCAACAGAGGAATCAAGGATCATTTTTCGATTCCAGCTTGCGACGGATGTCTGCTTCGTCCGGCAAAGCCAATCCCAACGAGCGCGCCACATGCGAATTGAACGCTATCGAGTTCTCTCTGGCATGACTTGGCGAGGGCAATTCACCGACTTCATACAACCGCAAGGCAGACTGCCCCCCCTGCATACCGATTTGCGCAGGCGATGAATAAACACTGGCTATCGCACCCGCTTTCGTCAGCCCCTGGGAAAAACCTATTACCGGGATCCGGAAACGATAGGTGGTCAGCAGCACGTTCTGCGCATTGCCGGCGTTGATGGCAATCGCATCCGGCACCAGCAGCAACACATCGCTTTCCGAAAGCACGCGGCGCAAGGCAGACGACAGCGCCTCGGGCGCTGTAACCGTTTCTACATTCAGGCGCAGATTGCGTCGCGCCGCCTCTCTGGCCAGGGCTTTCGCAACGGCCTCGTTTTCCGAAGAAATCACCAGCCCGACATTGCGCGCGGCCGGGAAAGCCGCTTCCACCAGGGCCAGGGAGCGCTCCGGCGGTTGGTCGATGAACACGGCGGAAATTTTCTTGCGGGCCAGCCCGGCCGGCCATTTCAGACTTTCACTGGTCGCACGCGGAATCATCAGGGCAAGGACAGGCGCTTGGCCGGCATGGTGCGCCGCCACGAATCGCGTCGCTTTGACGCCGACCGGCACCACCAGATCGCTGCCTCGGGTCAGACTTTGCACCTGGGCAATGTCAAGATCGGCCAGCGTCGATACCTTGACGTTCTGCTGCAGCCCGATGCCAGCCCGAAAAGCATTCGCCACCTCCTGATAGGCAGGCGCGTCTTGACTCAGGATCAGATGCACGACGCCAGCCACCGCTGCGGGTGAGTAGAGCAGGAAGAGAGAGAGAAAGAAGATCCGGTGAAGCATCGATCAAGCCATTTGGAATAATTCAGGCTGGTTCAGGCAGCTTCAGAATTCCAGCTGAAATGAAATATTGGTGCGGCGGTCGAAGATATTTCGCGGACTATCGTGAAACTCCATATAGGGACCTGATAGGTTTTGCCAGGTTAAGGCGATTTGTCCTTGCATATCTTTTATGCGAAAGGATTTGGCTAGACGCGCATCCAGCCGCCGGTAGCTCGCAATTCGATCCTGTTCAATCGCAGTGAAACTGGAAACCCAGTATTGCGACAAGGTCAGATCGATATCGCTATTGAAGCGATGCATCCAGTGCAGGCCAGTCATTCTGGGCGGCGAATATTCCTGGTAAGGCATATCGGTATCGATCTTCAGAGAGGCATGGTTGAGCATCACCATGTTGTTCGGAGCCGGGTTCCACTTGGCCTGGATTTCATAACCCTGCTGCAGAACGCCTTCCAGGTTGTACCAATCGCGATA
>CAZUSF010000191.1:0-5133 GCA_964623355.1 uncultured Thiobacillus sp.
CTGCGCAGCGGTTTGCTGTGGAATTCCGGCAACCAGGCATCGGCATGAATCTCGGCAACCGATTCCATCGCGCGGCGCACCGGCTTCATCTTGTTGACCGCGTTGACCACCTGCGCCACCACCGGAATGCCGGCCAGGCTGCCGACCATGTCGGTACTGGTCAGCACGCGGTCGCGCAGCTTAGTGTCGCCATGTTTGAACTTGTAGACCTTGGCGCGCAGCATCAAATGCGGGAAATCGAGGTTCCATTCGTGCGGCGGCACGTAAGGACATTTGGTCATGTAGCAGAGGTCGCACAGATAACAGTTGTCGACCACCTGCCAGTAATCGGTTTTGGCGACGCCATCGACTTCCATCGTCGAGGATTCATCGACCAGATCAAACAACGCGGGAAACGATTGGCACAGGCTGACGCAGCGGCGGCAACCGTGGCAGATGTCGAACACCCGCTCCATTTCCTTGTACAGCGAAGCCTCGTTGAGGAAATCCGGATTCCGCCAGTCAAGCGGGTGACGCGTGGGGGCTTCGAGACTGCCTTCGCGAACGGCCATAAGTGACTCCGGTATCGACGTGATTGAAACCACTTGCGGGCTGAATAACTACTCGGCCCGCAAGCGGAGCCTCCTACTGGCCCAGCGTATCCAAAGCCTTTTGGAAACGGTTGGCGTGTGAACGCTCGGCCTTGGCCAGGGTCTCGAACCAGTCGGCGATTTCCTCGAAACCTTCATCGCGCGCCGATTTGGCCATGCCCGGGTACATGTCGGTGTACTCGTGGGTTTCGCCGGCAATCGCGGCTTTCAGGTTGTCACCGGTGGGGCCGATCGGCAAACCAGTGGCCGGATCGCCGCTGGCTTCCAGGTACTCCAGGTGACCGTGAGCGTGGCCGGTTTCACCTTCGGCGGTGGAACGGAACACAGCGGCGACGTCGTTGTAGCCTTCCACATCCGCCTTGGCCGCGAAATACAGGTAACGGCGGTTGGCTTGTGATTCACCGGCAAATGCCGCTTTCAGGTTGTCTTCGGTCTTTGAGCCTTTGAGTTGCATGGGTTGCTCCTTGTCTCGTCATTGAAGTTCTGCCCCCGGCTGAAACCCGCGCCGGAGATGCGGGCTTGTTTAGACTTGATCCAAACACAAGGCAAAGTTTCTGATTGGTCGAGTGTTCTTGTCAACCATCTAATTCCGAAAAATGAAGTACACCGCACCCAGCAGGCAGCAGCCGGCCCAAAGGTAATTCCAGGTCATCGGTTCCTTCATGTAGAACACCGCGAACGGCACGAAAACTGCCAGCGTGATGACCTCCTGCAGGATCTTCAATTGCGGCAGCGTCAGCAGCGTGAACCCGATGCGATTGGCTGGCACCTGCAGCATGTATTCGAAAAACGCCACGCCCCAGCTCGCCAGCGCGGCAATCCACCAGGGATAGGCATTCAGATGTTTGAGATGGGCGTACCACGCCACCGTCATGAACAGGTTGGACAGAACCAGCAAAACAACGGTCTGAAGGAGGGTGGTGTTGAGCAGCGATTGCATGGGAAGCCCGGCTGAAACAGCTGCGTGATGATAAATCAGCCCTTGCTTGCCTGGCAGCCTGCCGTCTCGGCGCGCCAGGGCCTGGAACGCTGCGTCAGACCCGGAAACCGGCGACCAATTCGTTCAACCGCCCAGCCAGGCTGGAGACCTTGCCCGCGTTATGGCTGGTTTGCCGGCTGGCGCTGGCGTTGGTTTCAGTCATCTGGGCGATCTGCTCGACGCGCACGGCCACTTCCTTGGCGGCGGCGCTTTGTTCGCGCAAGGCAAGATGGATTTCATTCACCGATCGCACCACATCACTCGCCCGCTGTTCGATCTGGCCAATCGATTCGCCGGCGCGGCGAGCCAGTTCCTCGCCCTGATTGGCACGCTCAACATCGGCCTGCATCGCTTGCATGGTGCGTTCGGTGCCGCTCTGAATGCGCTGGATCATGTCGCCAATCTGTTTCGTCGAGGACGATGTCCGCTCCGCCAGTTTGCGCACTTCATCCGCCACCACCGCAAAACCTCGCCCCTGTTCGCCGGCCCGCGCCGCCTCGATGGCGGCATTCAACGCCAGCAGATTGGTCTGGTCGGCAATTTCCTTGATCACATTGACGATGCTGGTGATTTCCGAGGTCAAGCCGCCCAACTCCGCAACGATGCCGGAAGACAAACGCGCGCCTTCAGCGATGGCCTGCATCTCGCGCGCCGCGTTCAACGTCACCTCGCGCCCTTCGCGCGAGGATTCCCCCGAACGCACAGCCAGATCATGCGAGTCCGTCGCGTGTTCGCGCATCTGGTCGATCGAAACCGAAAGCTGTTCCATCGATGCCGCCATGCCGGAGGCCGACTCCGCCTGCTGGTGGCTGGCGCCGGCCACATCGGTGCTGGCGCCGGCGAGTTCGCCGGACATCTGTTCGAGCGAATGGGCGCCATCGCGCACCTGGCTCACCACATCGCGCAGATGCGCCTGCATGGCGGAAAGGCTCTTCAGCAGGTCGCTGATCTCGTCACGACCGGTAACCACAATCGGCTGCGTCAGATCAAAACCCGCCACCGCCTCAACTGTGTTTCTCGCTGCCAACAATTGATTGCACAAACGCCGTTGCAACATCCAGATCGTCGTGCCGACCAGCACAAAAACCACGCCAAACAACACAGCCACGATCAAGGTCATGCGGCGTGCCGTTTGATTCGCCGTTTCAAACGAAGCGCCTACCACGCCCTGGTAATAGGGCATGAACTGCTCCATCGGCTTGATCACATTGCCATGCACCAGCGGCCAATCATCTTCCAGAATACTTTTTACCGAATCCAGGTCATCGTTCTGATAAGCGGTCATCAGCCGCGCCATCAGGGCATCCAGCCCGGGCATCCCCTTGTCGATTTTGTCCAGCAAGGCCTTTTCCGCCTCCGGCAGCGTCTGCGCTACCGCTATGCCGCGAAAACGCCCCCACTCCGCCGGCAACGCGGCTTGCGACTCTTTCAAATGATTAGCCGACCCGACGGTGGGCAACTGTTCCAGCGCCACGCCGGCAATCCGAAAACGAACTTCCTTCAGGCGGCGCTCCACGGATTGCAATGCCGTCAGTGGCACCACCGCCTGATCATTGACTTCGCTCAACAAAGCCGCCCCGCTGCGAGAGGCCTGAATCGCCATTCCACCCAGAACCAGGAGAGATAGCAGGGTGACCGTTGCCAACAAAACAAGCAGGCCGCGTAGGGTGTGGATCATGTTTCTCTCTCCTCTGGTAGTTATGTGAATCTGGCGAACGATGCTTACTCGGTGGGGAATCCTTTGCTTTCCCAGGCCGGCAGACCGTCGCGGAACCAGCTCACTTTCTTGTAACCCGCCTTGATCGCCGCGTCAGCGCCCTTGTAACCGCGCCAGCACGGCGAACCATTGCAATAGAACACCATCGCCTTGTTCTTGTCGGCGGGCAACTTGCTCATGTCGAACGAGTCTTTCGGATCCAGCTTGCCGACTTTCTTGTGGATTTCCTTGTAGACCACGTTGATCGCGCCCTTGATGCGCTTCTCGGCATATTCCGCCGATACCCGCGCATCGACGAACACCGCGCCCTTGTCGAACAAGGCCTTGGCCTGAACTTCATTCACCAGCGTGCCACCAGGAATGGCATTGGGGGTTTCTTCTACAGCGAAGGACGGGCTGGCAACAAAAGCCAGGGAAGCGGAAAAAACGAGGGACTTCAATAAGCGGGCTTGCATGGGTGTCTCCTATTAGTCATTAAAGGTTTCCTCGCGTGAGGAAACCCATTTTCGACAACCAAGCGGGAAACTTTAGGAATCTGCTAAATCTTTGTCGTTAATGCCTCATTTTCCGAAAAAATCCCGCACAAGCGGGACTGGCAGCACTCAGGCAAGCGGTAAGTTATCGCGCCGTCTTCGATGGGCTCTCTGCCACCACCCACTTGGGTTCCGGCATCGCATCGTAGGTGCGTTTCAGCGCCACTTCCCAATTACGCGCTGGCGTCGCTTTTGTTGGTTGACGCCCCCTCCCGATTTCGGCATCGTCGCCCGCATCACGCCCGAAGACCGCAAACCATGGATATCCATAGCCAACCCATCGAAAACCGCATCGACTGGCTTTTCGAAATCGCCGGCGAGCAGGCAGAGGCGTTCGCCAGCCCGGAAGCCTGGCTATCTCGCCAGCGTTATCTGGCGGAACACCCGACCGCCATCCTGGTTCTGAAATGCATGGATGGCCGCATCAACATTCCGATTGCGACCAAAACGCCACAAGGCATCATCCAGCCTTTCCGCAACCTGGGCGGTATGTTCAATCTGGGCTGGCCGCACCTCAGCGAGGTGCTGGCGCAACATGTGCAACATGTGGTGCGCGCCGGACGGCGGGCGCTGGTGCTGATCACCTACCACTACTCCAAAGGCGACCCGCGTCGCGGCTGCGCCGGCTTCAATTACGACACCAAAGCGGCGCACATCCATACGCAGGGGATTCGCGCCCAGGTTGAGCAAACCTTCGGCCAGGGTCATGACACGGTTTATCCGCTGGTATGCGGCTTCGAAACCGACGCGGACGCGCTGATCCTGCATGGTGCGAATGGTGATGTGCTGAATCTGTCCGAGCTCGATGCCAGCGACTTGCCGCATCTGGCTCAGCGGCTCGCCGCGTTGTTTCCCGACATGCCCGCCCAGGTGCGCGCCGACCTGCTGCCACTGCTGCACGGCAACCTGGAACACATCGCCGAAGTACGCCAGACCTCACGCGAACTCGTCATCGAACACCGGGAATGGATCATCTGCGTCGGGCGTGGCTTCGACTTTCTGCACATGCCAAATCTTGCGCTGATCATCGGCCCCTACAGCCCGGATCTGGCCGACCCCATCCGCAAGGCGGCCAGCATCATCGAATTGAACATGCGGGCCGGCCGCATTCCTGACGACGGTTTCCTGCTTCTGGCTTCAGCGCCCTATGACGAAATCGGCATCGACCGTGCGCGTGCGCAACTCAAGGCGCGTTTCCTGTCGCAGTTCGCAGCGGAAGAAATCGAACGCAAACATCCGAAACTGGCGAAAAAGATGCATGTGCGCACCGCCGTGCTGGATTGGGGTTCGCGGCGGCTGGAAGTGATCTAACCC
>CAZUSF010000192.1:0-5128 GCA_964623355.1 uncultured Thiobacillus sp.
CTTCGCCGGCGCATCGCTTTCAGACATCACTTTCGGCACCGTGCGCACTCGCGCCGCCATGCCAGGCACCGACTCGACACCATGTGCCAGATGTTGCGCCAGCTGTTTGACCGAGCCGTGCAGGCTGTAATAGAGAACCAGAATTTCTTTCATGACCACCCTTTCGTAAGCCGCGTGATGATACCGCGCAGGCTGGTTTGTTCCGGCCAGTTATAGCGATGCGTCACGCTTTGCCGGAAAATGGCGGTTTTCCCGCACCCAGGTTCCCCGCCATGAATCTTCACGAATATCAGGCCAAGTCGGTACTGCGCGACTATGGCATTGCCACCCCGCGCGGCGTCGTTGTCGCCAGTGCGCAAGGATGCGCATCCGCCATCGACGAAATAGGTGGCGATGCCTGGGTGGTCAAAGCGCAGATTCATGCCGGTGGTCGCGGCAAGGCGGGCGGCGTGAAACTGGTGCGCTCGCTGGATGATCTGATCGCCGCTGCCGATCAATTGCTCGGCAGCCGGCTGACCACGTATCAGAACGCGCCCGACGGCCAGCCGGTGAATGAATTGCTGATCGAGGAAACGCTGCCGATCGCGCGCGAACTCTATCTTTCGATCACCGTCGACCGCGCTGCGGAGCGCATCGGCTTTGTCGCTTCCGCCGCCGGCGGCATGGAGATCGAGGAAGTGGCGCGCAACCAACCCGAGAAAATCCTCAAGGAATGGGTCAACCCGGCCACCGGCCTGATGGATTACCAGGGCCGCAATCTGGCCTTCGGGCTGGATCTGGCCGGCGACCAGATCGGCGCCTTCGTGAAGATGGCGAAAACCCTTTACCGCATCTTTGTCGAAAAGGATCTCGCCCTGCTCGAAATCAACCCGCTGATCGTCACCGCAGATGGCCGCTTGCTACCGCTGGATTGCAAAATGAGCCTGGATGACAACGCGCTGTATCGCCAGAAAGCGCTGGCGGAAATCGCCGACCAGACCCAGATCGACCCGAAGGAAGCCGAGGCGCAAGGCCACAACCTGAATTACATCGCCCTCAACGGCAATATCGGCTGCATGGTCAACGGCGCCGGCCTGGCGATGGCGACGATGGACCTGATCAAACTGTCCGGTGGCATGCCGGCCAACTTTCTCGATGTCGGCGGCGGCGCTTCGGCGCAGACCGTGGCGCAAGCATTCAAGATCATCCTGTCCGACCCGAACGTGAAAGCCGTGTTGATCAATATCTTCGGCGGCATCATGCGCTGTGACGTGATCGCCCAGGGCGTCATCGACGCGGTGAAGGAAGTCGGCGTGACAATTCCGGTTATCGTGCGACTGGAAGGCACCAATGTCGAACTGGGCCGCAAGATGCTGGCCGATTCAGGTTTATCCATATTGGCCAGCGACGATCTCGATGCGGCCGCAAAAATGGCGGTCAGCGCCGTCGGAGGCCACTGAGATGAGCATTCTGGTCAACCAGAACACCAAAGTGATTTGCCAGGGTTTCACCGGCAAGCAAGGCACTTTCCATTCCGAACAGGCGATTGCCTACGGCACCCGAATGGTCGGCGGCGTCACCCCCGGCAAGGGCGGTCAGCGGCATCTCGATCTGCCGGTGTTCAACACGGTGCGTGACGCGGTGCGCGCAACCGGCGCCGATGCCTCGGTGATCTATGTGCCGGCCGGCTTCGCGGCGGATGGCATCCTGGAAGCGGCGGATGCCGGCATCAAGGTCATCGTCTGCATCACCGAAGGCATTCCGGTACGCGACATGATCAACGTGAAAGCCGCATTGCAAGCCACCGGCGCGGTGCTGATCGGCCCGAACTGTCCCGGCATCATCACACCTGACGAGTGCAAGATCGGCATCATGCCCGGCTTCATCCACCAGAAAGGCAAGGTCGGCGTGGTTTCCCGCTCCGGCACGCTGACTTATGAAGCGGTCTACCAGACCACCCGCCTCGGCCTCGGCCAGAGTACCTGCGTCGGCATCGGCGGCGACCCGATCAAGGGACTGGATTTCATCGACTGCCTGCAGATGTTCCAGGCCGACCCGGAAACCGAAGCAATCATCCTGGTCGGCGAAATCGGCGGCAGCCGGGAAGAAGAAGCCGCCGAATTCATCAAATCCAACGTAACCAAACCGGTCGCCGGTTATATCGCCGGCATCACCGCGCCGAAGGGCAAGCGCATGGGCCATGCCGGCGCGATCATCGCCGGTGGTAGCGGCCGGGCGGAAGACAAGATCGCCGCGCTGGAAGCGGCTGGCGTAGTGGTGGCGAAGAGTCCGGCGGGATTGGGCGAAGCCTGCGCCGAGGCGATCGGGCGGAAAGCCTGATCAGGCCGAGGCTTACCCAACCGAGTTTTACCCAACCGATGTATCAGCCGGCCATGACGCGATTTTTTCCGGCGCGTTTGGCCAGATACATCGCCTGATCGGCGCGTTTGATCGCATCCGCGCCCGATTCATCCGGCGCCAACTGGGCAACACCGGCGCTGAAGGTGATCAGAATCCGCTCCTTGCCGGCGAGGAAGAAATTCCTGGTCAGTTCGCGCTGCAGCCGGGTCATCGCGGTGATCGCGTCATTCAACAATGTCTCCGGCATCAAAATGACGAATTCCTCGCCGCCGTAGCGCGCCAGCGTATCCTGCGGACGCAAGTTCTCGCGCACCACATTGACCAGATGGATCAAGGCCTCGTCACCCGTTTCATGCCCCAGTTCATCATTCAACTTCTTGAAGTTATCGATGTCGAGTAGCGCCAGGGAAAGCGGCGTGTCTTTCCGCCGCATGGTGGCGATCTCGCGCACCAGCGACTCATCCAGGCCCTTGCGGTTAAGCGCATTGGTCAACGGATCGTGGCGGGCAGAAGTACTGGCGTTCTGCAATTCCAGATGCAACTTGGCAATCTCGGCTTCGGTCGCCAGCACCTTTTCCTGCAAGCTGTGCAGTTGTTCACGCGAATTCGCGGTCTCATCCGCCATGGCGCGCGTAGCGCTAATGACATCGCTCAACAGTGGCGCCAGATCCTCGATCGAATGCACATTTTCAATCTGCTGCGCGCTGGCCTCGAGTTTTTCCTGGAAAACCGCGCTCGAATCATTCATCTTCGACAGGCGTTCAATGAACGCCGACAGCATCAGGCGCATTTCTTCCTGCGCCTGCAACGAGCGTCCTTTCGCTGCCTCCTGCTGGCGCATCACTTCCCGGATACGTTGCTCGACTTCATCCAGCCGACGCAGCGTCAGCGGCGGATTGACCGCGTTCAGCAACGCAAAAATCTGACCATCAAGCCAACTATCGGCCATGGTCAACTTGCTGATGTTCTCGATGATCAGATGCAGCAACTTGAGCAGCGCATGCTTGATCTCGGCCTGCTCCTCGGCGGCATAGGTCAAGCGATAGCTGAAGTTGGTGAGGTCGGCCTGGGCGCGATGCAGATCGACAGTCGGATCGCGCAAGGTTTGCAGCAAACCCGTCACTTGACTGGAAAACCCGGCATCGTCGCTTTCCAGCGCCGGCAACATGTTCTCGATCATCTGCGCCAGCCTAGCGAGAAACTGGTTGGCCTCGGACGGCGCTTCAACCAACCCAGGAGCAGGCGACACGGCTGCATCCTGAGATGCGGCGTGCAATTTGCAGAAGGCAACCAGCGCCGTTTCGATGCCTTGCCAACTGCCGCGGCCAATCGCCAAATCGAGTTGATCAAGCTGAATTTTTTGTTCCGGGCTGTGGGCGTTCAATGCCAGCGCAATCTGTCGCCAATGGGCTTCGGGGAAGACCGAAGGATTGATGATGTCGGCAATTTCGTTGTAACACTCCTGATAGTTCAACGGCGTTGGCGGCAACTTGCGAATGGCAAGCTGGCGCAACGCCTCACGAGCGATGTCAGAAGGTTTTTTATGTTGGGTCACAAGTTCGCTATCAAATGAATGATGGTTTGCATGTCCTGGATGATTTGTCAGGCAGGTTCCACGTACAAAAAAACGTTGTTTAACATAGCGCCATTCTATACATGCACCAAGCTTGTCTGTACCAAAGACTGAACGTCCCTCGGCGTAGTCAGAAAATCTCACACTCCTTGCCAACCCTGCGCATGGCTAGAATGCCGCCACGCGATTCCGGAGACATACCATGCCCCATCCCTTGTTGATTGCCAAGAATGATCACGCCGAGATTTTTCTCCTTCCCGCCATGGCCAATCGGCATGGCCTGATTACCGGCGCCACCGGCACCGGCAAGACGGTTACGCTGCAAACGCTGGCGGAACATTTCTCCAGCATCGGCGTGCCCTGCTTCATGTCCGATGTCAAAGGCGACTTGTCCGGCATTTCACAAGCTGGCGGCGGCAATCCGAAAGTCGCCGAGCGGGTCGAAAAGCTGGGTTTGAGCGAGCATCAATATCAGGCTTTTCCGGTCACCTTCTGGGATGCTTTCGGCGGTGGTGAAAACAGCATGGGGCATCCGGTGCGCGCCACCATTTCCGACATGGGACCGTTGCTGCTGGCACGCATGCTGGAACTGAATGAAACGCAGACCGGCGTGCTGAACCTGGTTTTCAAGGTCGCCGATGACAATCAATTGTTATTGCTCGACCTGAAAGACCTGCGCGCGATGCTGCAATTCGTTGGCGAAAACGCCAAACAATTCACCACCGAATACGGCAACATTTCCGCTGCCAGCGTCGGCGCCATTCAGCGCGGCCTGCTCAGCCTGGAGACGCAAGGCGGTGATCGACTGTTTGGCGAACCGATGCTGAATATCGAAGATTTGATGCAGACCGACAAAGGCAAGGGCGTCATCAACATCCTTGCGGCCGACAAGCTGATGCAATCGCCAAAGATGTACGCCACATTGCTGCTCTGGCTGCTCTCTGAGTTGTTTGAAAACCTGCCGGAAGCCGGCGATCTCGACAAACCGAAGTTGGTATTTTTCTTCGACGAGGCGCATTTGCTGTTCAACGACGCCCCCACCGCGCTGGTCGACAAGATCGAACAGGTGGTGCGTCTGATCCGCTCGAAGGGCGTCGGCGTCTATTTCGTCACCCAGAACCCGACCGACGTGCCGGACAAGGTGCTGTCGCAACTGGGCAACCGCGTGCAACACGCCTTGCGCGCCTTCTCGCCACGCGACCAGAAAGCGGTGAA
>CAZUSF010000193.1:0-5123 GCA_964623355.1 uncultured Thiobacillus sp.
TCCGAGCAGATGTATGCCAAGGATCAGGCAAGTGGTGGTAACCCCGGTGGTGATGCGGGTGGTGATGCCGGCGGCAAAAAAGACGACGACGTAGTGGATGCCGAGTTTGAAGAAGTGAAGGAAAAGTAAGCGTTACGACTTTTCAACCATTGCTCTCCAATTCCGTCATTCCCGCGAAGGCGGGAATCCAGTTCGTTGATCTGATTGCCGTTAACACCGGTGAACAATGCACTGGATTCCCGCCTACGCGGGAATGACGTTTCAAACTCACGGAACACACATGTCCAAGCGGGATTACTACGAAGTCCTCGGCGTCGCCAAAGGCGCCTCCGACGAGGAAATCAAGAAGGCCTTCAAGAAACTGGCCATGAAGCATCACCCTGACCGAAATCAGGGCGAGAAGGCTTCGGAAGAGAAGTTCAAGGAAGCGAAAGAGGCCTACGAAATACTCTCTGACGGCAACAAGCGCGCGGCCTACGACCAATACGGTCATGCCGGCGTCGATCCGTCGATGGGAGGCGGCGCCGGTGGCTCCGGCAATTTCCGTGATTTTTCGGATGCGTTTTCCGACATCTTTGGCGACGTGTTCGGTGGTGGCCGGGGCGGGCGTTCGCACGTTTATCGCGGCGCCGACCTGCGCTACAACCTGGAAATCACACTCGAAGAAGCGGCGCGCGGTACTGAAACCAAGATCCGGGTGCCGGTGCTGAGCGAGTGCGAACATTGTCACGGCACCGGCGCCAAGCCGGGCACCGAACCGACCACCTGCCCAACCTGCGGCGGCCATGGCCAGGTGCGCATGCAGCAAGGCTTTTTCTCGGTACAACAGGCGTGCCCGCGTTGCCACGGCAGCGGCAAGGTGATTGCCGACCCGTGTACGCATTGCCACGGCGAAGGCCGCATCAAGAAACACAAGACCTTGTCGGTACGGATTCCGTCCGGCGTCGATGAGGGCGATCGCATTCGTCTTTCAGGCGAAGGTGAAGCCGGCATCAACGGTGGCCCGCCGGGCGATCTGTATGTCCAGATCCATCTCAAATCGCACCAGGTTTTCCAGCGTGATCACGACGATCTGCATTGTGAAATGCCGATTTCCTTCGCTACTGCGGCGCTGGGCGGCGAGATCGAGATTCCGACGCTGGAAGGCCACGCCACGATCAAGATTCCGGCCGAAACCCAGTCCGGCAAAGTGTTCCGTCTGCGCGGCAAGGGCATCAAGGGCGTCCGTAGTCAGCATCCGGGTGACTTGATGGCGCATGTGGTGGTTGAGACGCCGATCAATCTGACTGATCGACAGAAGGAACTGCTGCGCGAGTTCGATTCCTGTTGCAGCGACCACGAAGGCAAGCACAATCCGCGCGCCAAGGGCTTTATGGACAAGGTCAAGGCGTTCTTCGCGCAGTAACTCGTACAGTAATCTCCTGCCGCATCCGCTCCCGGGTGCGGCATCTTGTAACACTCGCTTACATCTTCGCCGGTGCCGGAAATGGACCGGATACATCCCCCCTTCAGAATGACTTCCATGCCGTACCCATTCCGGGACGGCGGTTCAAACAACGTCTCTGAAGGAGATTGCCATGAAGATGATCCAAGGTTCTTTTACCAAGCGTGCGCTGATGGTTGCCCTGATTGCCGGTAGCGGCATTCTGGCGGCCTCATCCTTTGCGATGAATGGCGGCGGTCCTGGCAAGCAAGGCTGTGAATTCAACCAAGGCAATGTTGGCCAAGCCCAGTCGTTGCAGGCCAAGCGCGGTGAACATCGCGCCAACCATCTGGCTGCGCTGAAGGAAAGCCTGAAGCTGACACCTGCCCAGGAAGCGGCGTGGAACACTTTTACCCAGGCTCGCCAGCCGGGCATGCAGCAGAAAGGCATCGACAGACAAGCGCGACAGGCCAAGCGTGACGAATTTGCCAAGCTGACGACGCCGCAACGTCTCGACAAGATGCTGGCGATGCAGGAACAGCGTCGCGCCAGGATGGTCGAGCGGGCTGATTCGGTAAAGACTTTCTATGCACAATTGTCCCCCGAGCAGCAATCGGTGTTTGATGCCAGGGCGAAGCCGACGCGCAAGCATGGCCGCAATGGCAACCACGGCAACCACGGCCAGCATCGTCAATCCTGAACGTTTCAGGCGTTAGTCTGGTTTGCGAGGGCGGTGATTTCACCGCCCTCGCTGCGTTTCAATTTCAGGCTTGCGCCGACTGATTCATCCGCATCAGGCGCGTCGCCAGCGAGTCGATGATGCGACGTGAAAACGGCGCCGAGTAGTGCATCAGTTCTTCCAGCATCTCCGGCGGCAACACCAGCGCGGTGAGTTCGGTTTCAGCGCGCACGCTGGCGGTTCTGGGCTCGTTCAGCAGATAAGCCATTTCACCGAGCAGATTGCCTTCATCGATCTGCATCAGGCGTTTTTCGGCTTCGCCGAATTGCTTGAACACGGCGGCTTTACCGGCATAGATGAAGAAGGCTTCGCGCGTCGTCTCACCTTCTTTGATCAAGGTTTCACCACTCGCATAAGTACGACCATAGCGGGCCAGCAAACGGTTGGAACGCTTGAACACGATCGACTCCAGCTTGGAGGCGCCGCTGCCGCCGCCGAGAAACAGTTTTTCCATTGCCGCGACATCGATCTTGGTCAGCGCATAAAGAAACTGTGCCCAGAAATAGAACGCCATGCAGGCGAAATAAGCGCCAATCAGGATGAATACAACGCCGCCCAGAGCACCGTAAACCGCCTGATACTTTTCAATCTGGAAAAACAGGCCAAAGCCCTGAAACAGCCCGGCCAAGGTCAGTGTGGCCAGCCCACTGACCAGCAACGTCTGGCGTGGTGGTGGTCGGCGCAACGGCAAGCGGCGCAGCGCGGCATAGAACAGCGACCACACCAGCAACAGCACGATCACGTTGTTGAGCCCTTTCAGCAAAGCGGTGCGCGACTCGCCGAGAATGTCGACGCTGGCGAGAAAGGTCAGGCTGGCCTGGATCGTTACCGAAACCGCAACCAGTGCAAACATCACCGGAATGATCACCAGCGGCAGCATCCAGTTGAGGACGAAAGGACGTTTCGATTCATCCGGAAAAATCACCCTGAATGCGCTTTGTACGGCATTGAACAACCCGCGTGACGACAGCACCAGGGTCAATAAACCGACGCCGCTGGCGGCCACCTGAGTCTTCTGCGGGATGATGCCCAGATTGGAGAGCTGGTCGAGATTGAATTGCTCGTACAAGGCGGCGAGCAGGATCACCGCCGGCGTCGAGTTTTCCGCCAGCACCGCCAGATATTGCGCGGCGTAGGTCAATAACAGGATCAGCGGCGCGGCGGAGAGCAGGAAATAGAACGCGGTGGCTGCAGCGTGATTCTGCAATTCGTTCTTGATGAACAGGCGTAGCGTGGTAACCACCGCTTGCATAAAACCATCCAGACCATTGCGCCGGCGCTCGCTCAGGTGAGGCAGTCTAGGTTTAAGTCGGGTTGGGTGCAGGGTTTGGGGCATGGCGAATGCAGTGGACGTTTCCGAGCAACATCGTAACGGAACAATCTTAAGCCCGATCGGGGTGCGATCAGAGCATGCCGAAGCCGTTCAGCGATTCAACAATTCAGCGATTCAGCGTCGCCAAGCTCCATCGGTTGCCTCCCGCATGCTTGCTCGAATACATGGCGCGATCCGCAGCGGTCATCAATTCATCGACCGAGCTGCCATGCATGGGGTAGAGCGCGATGCCGACACTGACTTTCAGGCAGCCGGAATGACCATCAATGCATTCGACATTGCTGATGCCGGCGACGATGCGGTCGCAGAAACTGCGGATGTGCTCATCGCCATGCAGATTGGGACAAACCAGCGCGAATTCATCACCGCCCAAACGCGCCACCGTATCGCTCTCACGCGCCAGATTGAGCAGGGTGGTAGCCACCCTTTGCAAAGCAAGATCGCCGGCGGCGTGGCCGAATTGGTCATTGATCGGCTTGAATCCATCCAGATCCAGAACCAATACTGCCAGCAACTTGTGCTCCTGCGCAGCGATCACCATCCCGGCATCGAGCGCTTCACGCAGCGCGGCACGGTTGTACAAGCCGGTCAGAACATCGTGCTGAGCAGCTTCGCGCCAGCGGTGGCCAGCATTGGCGACCAGGTGATATTGCTTAATCAGTCCGAGTACGATGACCAGGAAATTGATCATTGCCAGAATGAAAGCGCCAGTCTGAACCGCTCGCATGTCCTGGATGCGGCTCACCGAATGGTGTTCCAGCGCGCTGGTCAGCCGGTTCATGTTGGCCAGGATTTCACGGTTGTTGCTGACCATGTAATCTTTTTCCCAGTGAAATAAATCATCTGATTTGATTGGCAACTGGAGAAATGCATCAAGACGCTCGGCAATCGGTTTGACCAGTTGCAGCGCCGCATCCAGCGGCTTGCGGCCGGCGCTCTGGGTGACTTGCCGCAGTTCGACTTGCTTGCCATCGCCGCCAGTGGTGACGCCGCCGTGATCAAAGGCGCGCAGGGTAGTCGCGAACAGGCGATACGCCAGCGCCAATTCCTCCCGCGCTGCCTGGCGCTGCGCCGGTTCGGCAGCGTGATTGATCAATAACAGCGATTTGGTGATTTGTTGCGACAACATGCGCTGCCGGCCGGCCAGGTTGATCGCGACAGCATCGCGAGCCACCTGCTCGGCGATCCATAAATTGATCACCAGAACACTCAGATCAAGGATCACGAATAGCGTAATAGCGATCGCCAGGCGACGCGGGGATCCAATTAGGTAATGGACGGGTATCGGCATGCGGCCGTAAATATCTCACAAGTTCCTGACAAATTCTTTATCGGCGCCCAGAGGGCGAACCGTAGAGATAAATCCGCGCGATAGAATTCGCGCTGTTCCGATTTCCGAAAGCTTTTTCATGTCCCTGATTCGTCCTTTCCCTGCCCTGCGTCCTGCGCCCGGTCGTGCACCGGAAGTCATTGCGCCGCCCTACGATGTGCTGAATACCGCCGAAGCGCGGCTGATGGCGGAAGGCCGGCCATGGAGCTTTCTGCATATTTCGAAGCCGGAAATCGACCTGCCGCCGGATACCGATCCGTATGCGCCCGAGGTCTATGCCAAGGCGGCGGAAAACCTG
>CAZUSF010000194.1:0-5118 GCA_964623355.1 uncultured Thiobacillus sp.
ACGCCCGACTACCAACCCCTTCCCGATGCCTGGGACGAGATGTGGGATGCCGAATCCGGCGTGCGGCCGCATTGGCGCGATCTGGTCAATGGCCTGGCCGAACTCGGTGCGCGTGACTGGTCGGCGCGCGGCCAGCGGGTGAAGCGCCTGCTGCGCGAGAACGGCGTCACCTACCACGTCTACAACGACCCGCGTGGCTACTCGCGGACCTGGGAACTCGACCCGATCCCGATGTTGCTCGATGTCGCCGAATGGACGCAGATCGAAGCCGGTCTGGCGCAGCGCGCGCGCTTGCTCGATCTTATCCTGCGCGATCTTTATGGTCCGCAAACCCTGCTTAAACGCGGCCTGTTGCCGCCGGATCTGATCTTTGCCCATGCTGGCTATCTGCGGCCGCTGTTGGGTGCGTTTGCGGCCGACAAACGGCATCTGATCTTTTATGCCGCCGATCTGGTGCGCGGGCCGGATGGTCGCATCTGGGTCATGGCCGACCGCACGCAAGCGCCTTCTGGTGCTGGCTACGCGTTGGAAAATCGCACCGTGATGGCGCGCACGTTTCCCGAGTTTCTCGAAGATGCCAGCGTCGCCAAGCTGAATCCCTGGCTGGAAGCGGTGCGCGGTGCGCTGAACGGCTTGGGCAATGTCGCGCGTGAGCATTCCGAAGTCGTCGTGCTGACGCCGGGACCGGCCAACGAAACCTATTTCGAGCATGCTTACCTGGCCGCACGCCTCGGCTATAACCTGGCGCAAGGCGATGATTTAACCGTGCGCGACGGCCGCGTCTGGCTGAAATCGGTGCAGGGATTGAAGCCGGTCGATGTGATCCTGCGCCGGGTCGACGAAGAGTGGTGCGATCCGCTCGAACTGCGCCAGGACTCGCGTCTCGGCGTTGCCGGCCTGGTCGAAGCGGTGCGGCGCGGCAATGTGGCGATGGCAAATCCGCTTGGCAGCGGCTTGCTGGAAAACCCGGCGCTGATCCCGTTCCTGCCGGTGTTGGCGAAAGCCTTGCTGGGCGAAAAGCTGCTCTTGCCGAGTGCGGCGACCTGGTGGTGCGGCCAGCAGCGCGAGCGTGAGCATGTGCTGGCCAACCTGCAGCGTCTGGTGCTGAAACCGATCCATCGCGGCCATGCGAGCGAAACCGTGTTCGGCCCCGACCTTGACCGCAAGCAACTGGCCGCCTGGCGCGCGCGCATCCTGGCGCGGCCGCATCTGTTCGTCGGCCAGGAACCGTTGCAACCCTCCACCACGCCGGCCTTGCATAACGGCCGCCTGCTGCCGTACCGGGCCAGCCTGCGCGCCTTCCTGGTCAGTCACGGCGAAGGCTATGCGACGCTGCCGGGCGGCCTGACGCGTTGCAGCAGCGGACATAAACTTTCCGCCCAGACTGGCGCCCTGAACAAGGACACCTGGGTGACCCCGGTGGAAGAGGTTGGGCGTGCGCAAGGCATGCTTACCATGGCGCAAGCCTTCTCCCAAACGCTGACCGGGCATGTGCCGGTGGACTTGAACGCGCTGCAGGCGACGCTGCCAGGGTTGGAAACCCAAATGGCGACTCAGATCATGACGCCGAATTCAATGCGGCAAAGCATGCCGTCCTTGATGCAAGCCTCGCCGCAAATGGCAGGCAGCCGGCGCGAGAATGAAATTCTCACCAGCCGGGCGGCGGACAACCTGTTCTGGACCGGCCGCTATCTCGAACGCGCCGAGGCCGTGACCCGTTTGCTGCGCGCGGTGCTGGATGGCCTGTGGGAGGAAGAAACCGCGCCCGGCCTGGAACCGGTGCTGCACGCGTTGATGCGCTTGATGGGCTATGCCCCGGGCGATTGCGGTTGCAAGGAGCACGACGACCTGGCCGCCTGCGTGCGTGAACTGACCACCCAGCAGGAACGCCCGGGCAATCTGGCGCATACCGTGCGCGGTTTGCTGGGCTGCGCCTACGGCACGCGCGAATACTGGTCGGTGGCGATCTGGCGTCTGCTGGATCGGGTCGAGCGCGATTGGGGTCACAGGGTTGGCAAACTCACTCGCCGGGCCGGCGGAAGTCATGAACGCGTCGATCTCTGGCTCGGTCGCCTGGTCGATGCGCTGGCCGGTCTTGCCGGTCTGGCGTCGGAAACTCTGCCGCGTGAAACCGGATTCCGCTATTTCGATCTCGGCCGCCGCATCGAACGCGGCCTGACTCAATCGACGCTGCTGACGCAGACGCTGCAATCGCGCCTGACCGGCGAGGCGGAACGCGAAAGCCTGTCGCTGGTGCTGGCGAGTTCGGACAGTTTGATCACCTTCCGCCGGCGTTACCGTGCCGAGCCCTTCCTCGCCGGCGTGCTTGAACTCCTGCTATGGGATGTCGAAAGTCCGCGTGCATTGATCTATCAAATTCATACCGCGCGCCGCCATCTGACCGAGTTGACGCATGCCGGCCAGCGCTGCAACGCGGAGCGGCCGCTGTTCAGCGCGGAAGAGCGGATTTATGCCGCCGAGGCGAGCATCGATGACTGGCGTGTCGATAGTCAGGCGCGCCAGGGTTTGGTCGCCACCCTGGGGGAAATTTCCGGGCAACTGACCAATGCTTCGGATGCCATTTCGCATACCTGGTTCACGCATGTGCAAGAGCTGTATGCGTTGCGCCCGCTGCCACCGCGCCAATGAACAGCCATAACAAACGCCCATGAGCCGATTCCGCATCGAACACGTCAACACCTATCACTACGCCAATATGGTTGGCCTCAACTATGGCGAGGCGCGTCTGTTGCCGCGCGCGGCGGCGGGCCAGCGCGTGCTGGAGCGGACGCTGGTGATGAATCCGTTTGTCGATGACTATCGCGAGCGTGAGGACGCCTTCGGCAATCGTGTCGTCTGGTTCAACCTGCGCCAGCCGCATCAGAGTCTGAGCGTCACCGCATGCAGCCTGATCGAGCGCAGCGCGCAGCCGCAAGCGGAACTGGCGCCTACCTGGGAGTCGGTGGTGGAAACGCTGACCAAGCCGCTTTATGGCGGTGAGACGGCGCCAGACCCGGCTTGTGTTGCGGCGCGTGATTACTGCTTGCCGTCACCGCATGCGCCCAATGAAACCGCTGCCACCGACTATGTGCGGCGCAGCTTCGGCCCCGGGCGGCCGCTGCTGGATGCCGTGGCTGATCTGACCGCCCGCATCCACGCCGAATTCGCCTATCGGCCGAACGCGACACAGATCGACACCCCGATCGCCGAAGTGCTGGCGGAGCGGCATGGCGTCTGCCAGGACTTCGCGCATCTGGCGTTGTCCGGCTTGCGCGGGCTTGGCCTCGCCGCGCGTTATGTCAGCGGCTATCTGGAAACGACGCCGCTGCCGGGTGCGCCGATCCTCACCGGCGTCGATGCCTCGCACGCCTGGTTCAGCGTCTATCTGCCTGGCCAGGGCTGGTTCGACTTCGATCCGACCAATGGCAGCGTAATTGGCGAAGGCCATCTGACCCTGGCCTGGGGCCGCGACTACGGCGATGTTGCGCCATTGAAAGGCGTCATCTACGGCGGTGGCATGCATCAGCTCGATGTCGGCGTCACCGTCACCCGGATGTTTGATAATTGACGCTCCTTTCTGTTCTGGTTTGTTGCCTCAATTATGAAGTCCGCTGCCTCCACTCCCCCGATCTGCATCATCAAAGCCGGCAGCACGTTTCCGGAAAATCTCGCTGAAACCGGTGATTTCGACGACTGGCTGATCGCCGGCCTCGGTCTGCCGCGCAACGAAGTGCGTGTAGTTGACGCACGCGAAGCCGCCAAACTGCCGCCGCCGACTGAATGCGCCGGCGTCGTGATCAGCGGTGCGCACGCGATGATCACCGACGATCTGCCCTGGATGCTGCGCCTGTCCGACTGGACCCGGCGCGTGGTGACCGCGCAAGTGCCGTTTCTCGGTATCTGCTTCGGCCATCAGATGCTGGCGCGGGCGATGGGCGGCAAAGTCGATTTCCATCCCCGGGGCCGCGAGATTGGCTGTGTCGACATCGGTTTGCACGCCGCTGCCGAGAGCGACTTGCTGTTCGCTGCCATGCCCAAACGGTTCAGTGCCCATGCCGTTCACGCCCAGACGGTCAGCAAGCTGCCGTCAGGCGCCACGTTGTTGGCGAGCAACGAATATGAAGCGACACATGCTTTCCGGGTCGGCGTTTGCGCCTGGGGAGTGCAGTTCCATCCCGAATTCAACCCGGCGCGGATGGCGGTTTATCTGGATCACTTTGCGCCTGGCTTGCAAACCGCCGGCGTTGATGCAGCGGCAATCCGGGCTGGTTTGGTCGATACGCCGGAATCCGCCGGTCTGCTGTCCCGCTTCGTCCGCTTGGCGAAAGCGGAGGCGTATGAGTAGCCGACGTTTTTCAGCTGTCAGGCTCAGCAACTGCGCGCCACACCATACGAGAAACCACAACTATTGCCGGCAACCGTGTTGCTCGTGCGAGTGATCTGATTCAGCGCGGGCCTGGCGGCAAAACCATAACCGGATTGGTAGGCGGGTTGCGTGGGCTGTGCATTTTGCATCGGCACTGCGGCAGGGCGCGCCGCCGTGTAGGTTGCGCCGGAAACGCCGTAGATCATGTTCGAAGCGGAATACTGGCTGGTGTCCGGTTGCGCTCGCGGGTAGCCATAATTGTTGCTATTGCCATAACCCGCGTAGGCAGGTGCTTGCTGAGCGGCCTGGGTTGCAATGTAAGGATTGGCGCTGATTTGCTGAATCTGCGCCGGGCGCGGCGGTTGGTAATACGACTGCATTGGAGCCGGGGCGTAAGACGCGTATTGCGGCACAACGCGCGGTTCCATCGTCCGGTCGATGATCTTGTGCGCCAGACCGGCCATGATGCCTTCCGTGGTGACGATGCGGTCGGCCATGAAACCGATCCGGTCCGCCATCAGGCCAATCCGGTCGGCCATCTTGCCCGGATTGCTGGAAAGCGAAAGCATCGTTGTCGAGGCGGTATTGACGGTGTTATTGGTGACACTTTCGGTGCTGTCGATCAGGTTGTTGGTGACGCTGGTCAGGCCCACCACCAGTTCAGTCATAAAGGCATGTGACGGCGTTGAAAAGGAAGTCAGCACGGCAGTGGAAAGAAACAGTTTTTTCAGCGCAGACATGAGGGGCCTCTT
>CAZUSF010000195.1:0-5098 GCA_964623355.1 uncultured Thiobacillus sp.
GTGGTTTGTGCGGCTACGTGGCATACGGCGGAAGGCGCGATAAGGCCGCTTTTCCGCCCTATGCACGTCCTACACGCCCTGCACAGTCTCGCTTCAGTCCGTCAGCTCACCGCTTGCCGAGTCCATACGATTGCGTCCTGCCTGCTTGGCACGGTAAAGCGCCCGGTCGGCATGCTCCACCAGATATTCAGGCTGGTAGTTTCGGGAAGGCGTCAGGCTGGCGACGCCAAGGCTGACGGTGACGATGCCGGCAGGCACGCCGGTATGCGGCAGTGCCAACGCACGGATCTCGTCCAGAATACGATTTGCGATGCTCTCCGCATCATCCAGGCCGGTATCGGGTAGCAGCACCACGAACTCCTCGCCGCCGTAGCGCGCCACCAGTTCCCCCGCACGCCGCCCCGACTGTGCCAGCAGGCGTGCAATCGCTTGCAGGCAGGCGTCGCCGGCGAGGTGTCCATACTGGTCGTTGAAGTGCTTGAACAGATCGACGTCGAGCATGATCAGTGCGAGCCGTGTGCCGGCACGCTGTCCGCGGTCCCATTCCCGGGTGAGTGCCTGGTCGAAGCTGCGGCGGTTGGCAATGCCGGTCAGGCCGTCGGTGTTACTCAGGGCCTCCAGCTTTCTGTTGGCCTCCTCCAACGCAGAGGTGCGCTGTTCAACCAGTGCTTCCAGTTCGCGGTTACGCTCGCGCAGGTTTGCCATCGGGTAGATCTCACCGTCTGCGGCAAGGCCAAACGGGATCGAGATGCCACTATGCGCGATCATCCAGTCATCACCCTCAAGCCGGAAGACCAGCACCAGACGAGCGGTTTCCCGCGCCAGGATGTGCTCCGGAATGGGTAGGTGGATGTGAAAGAAAGCGGTCACGGCGACCACGTTGTCGGCCAGATCCTGCAGCGAAAGATCCAGCATTTCGATGCTGATACGTTCGGGCACTTGCGCGAAATCCAGCCGGGTGATGCGGATCCACTCGTCCCGATCGGTGACCAGAATGTCGCTGCTGCCTGCGTAACCGCTGAAGTTTGTACTGAAGCGCGTAGTCAGGCGCTCGTCGCGCGAGGCGTACATCTCGATGTAATCCTCGAACAGCGACCGGATCAGGCGCTCGCGTTCCGGTCGCAAGGGGAGGGCGGTTCTGGAGAACATTGTGCTACGTCCCGATAATTGAGGCCGCCATGATGCACCTGTTTTCCGGGGGGCTTGCGCCGCCAGTGAACATTTATGACGGAATTCGCCCCGGCCCGCACATCTCGCGGCAAAGCCGACAGGCGCCTTCCGCCGTATGCAACAACGCAGATCGTGTGGATCTTCCATGCATGCGGCGGAAGGCGCGATAAAGCCGCATTTCCGCCCTTCAGAGACGCTGTCAACCGGCTAACGCTGCCTTGGTCAAGCTCCAGGCTTGCGACAGCTTGGCGCCGCGTGCGTGGTAGCTGTGTTTCACCCGCTTGACCCGATTTTCAAGGCGGACCTTGATTTCACCGTTGGCCTGGGCGAGTTGCGACTGCAGTGATTCGGCCTTGGCATCGGCTTCCTGCTTGAGCATCTCCACCCGCTGCCTGGCGCGCTGCACCGCACTCTCCAGGCTGATCTTCGTGCTGGCCAGCTTGGCTTGCAGTTTCGTCCTGGCGGCGTCGCTGGCATGCGAAGCTTCCGATTCAAGCTCATCAATCTCGGATTTGATGGCGGAGATGTCCTGGTTGAACTGCGCCTCCTCCACTTCGCTGCGGGTGCGCCGGAAAACGTAGGCACCTATCGCCTCCAGCGCTGCATCGACCGGAATGACCCACTCTTCCTCGATTTCTGCCACCAGGGCAACCTTGCCGGGTTGCAAGTGCTGTTCGGCCTCATCGATGAAGTCCAGACCAACCCCGGCGACCCAAAAGTCGCGCACTGCGCCAACCGTGACGCCGGCCATGGCTCCGACTGCCAGGCCCACCGGCCCGCCAAGCAGACCGATCAAGCTGCCGACTGCCAGCCCGGTAGCGGTGCCAATGGGGGGTTGATCCATGGACTTCCTGACGCTGACCCTACCCTGCATATCCTTGACCATCACGCCGGTGGCGTAGAGCGTGATGTCACCTTCCGCGTGCAACTTGCGCAAGGCTTGCTGTCCTGCGTCTGCGGCCATTTCATTGTCGAAAATCGCAACCAACATCTTGTTCATTTGAGACTCCTGCCGATTCGTTGGAAAAGTGCGCGCGAACGCGCAAGGATTGTTACTTCATTGCCGCCTTGATCGATTTGTGCATGCGGGCAATGGCTGCGCTGACACCTGCTTCGAATGACTTCCAGTGAGCTGCGGTCGCTTGCTTCATCTCGCCAAGCTTCGCCTCGGCGGAGATCACATCACCCTTGAGTGCAGTGATCTTCAGTTGAATGTCGGCCTTGGCCTCGGCAGCGGCGGCGCCAGCCTGCTTCTCCAGTTCGGCAACCTTCGCCTTGCCCTTGGCGATGTCCTTCTCCGCTGCAGCGACAAACTGGTCGCGCTTCATATTGTTGTCGGCATAGTCGAATGCCGGCATGGCCTTGATCATGTCCTCGGTCGCGCCCGCCATCACCAGCTTGCCGGCCTGATCCTTGATCTGGGTGACCGGAATCGCCACGTCATGACGACCGATGCCGATGAAGCCGCCCGCGCCGACAATGATGTAAGACACGCTCTTGTCCGGCGAGATGATCAGGTCTTCCACATTGCCAACCTTCTGACCCGCATCGTTGTAGATGGTCTTGCCCAGCAGGCTCTTCTTGACGCTCCAGCCCATGGCGATTTGCGTCGACTCGACGACGGCAACCCCGACCGTGGTGGAGCCGCCGGCAACCTGTGCTGCGGCCGGTCCTGCGCTGGAAAGTACGCCGGCAAGCGTCAAGGTAGCCAAAGCCAGCCTGGAAAGTTTGTTGTTCATGATTCATATCCTCGTGGGTGGCGCCATCAGGAATTTGGTGGCGGTTTTCTACGCAGAATGTTTGTAGGCGCAGATCACCGGTCCATCTGTTCGGCAGCACACGCATCGACGAACAGATGCCGCAAATTATTTGCGCGGGATAAACGGCATGCGGCGGAAGGCGCGATTAAGCCGCCTTGGCAAGGCCGTTGGCGCATCAGCGCCCAAGTATTCGGCATCCCCCTTGCGGGGATTCCGCCCTACATCTGCCGCATCAACGGAATCAGGATCTCGTTTCGACGCATGAACCACGGGGTGAACGGCGGGTTGTAGCGGGCCCAAACGGCGGCGCCTGAAGCAGTGAGGCCTTTTGCGCGCATCCACGACTCCAGCGCTGCCTTTTGCTCAAGATAGCGCGCCTCGCTCCATAAGCCGGAGTAGCGAACCGTGGCCATGCGTCGTGCAGGCACCTGACGCAAGGTGACAGCCGGGTTGGACGGCACGGGCAGGGTTTCCAGCGTGTACGTGGCGGGCATCATGAAGCTGACGGCCCACTTTTCCTGTACTTGCTGCTGACTCACCGGTGCAGTCATCTTGATCTTCTCCCGCGCCCGTTCCTGCGAAACCGGTGCGGTCATGGCGACTTTGTTGCGTGACTGGTTATCACCGGAGATATATCGAAAAAGCCGATCGAAAGCCTTGCTTCCCGCCTTTTCAAGCGTTCCATCGACGAGAGTTTCGGCAAGGACGTGGGCAGCATATTCACGGACCTCAAACTTATTGTCCTTGACCACCACCTGGTAGCTTGCTTCTTCGATTGCCATGGCCTGTCTCGCTCCTGTCAGGGTGATCGCGATTACAAAAATCATTCGGATTGCGGGGTTCATGGTGAATTCCTCCAGGGAAGTGCAGCCTTCGTAGGGCGGAAAAGCCGACAGGCGCCTTCCGCCGGATGAAACACAATTGATCTCAAGCACCATCCGCTTCGACAGGCTGACGCATAGATCGTGCGGATACCTTGCATACGGCGGAAGGCGCGATGAAGCCGCTTTTCCGCCCTACAACGGGTGCTTCAAAGTTCGCGTAGGGCGGAAAAGCCGGCGGTTTCTTGCCGGCGCCTTCTGCCGCATGGCACACCGCTGCTCGCACGAGCCGCTAGCGCAGCCCGAAGCGTTGCAACTGCGCTTGCAAGGTAGCAATTTCATCAAGCAGATCGAGCGCCAGTGCGACGCCGGGCAGGTTGATCTCCAGATCGCGGGTCAGCCACAGTGCCAGCTTGCCGCGACGCAGTGCGGGGCCGGTGAAGCGCCACTCCGGCGGTGCGCTGCCGATGGCTTCCAGCGCACCTTCATCCACCCAGGCGATGATGTGTTCCTGGCTGACATGACAGGCCTGGCAGAGCTCCGACAGGCTGAGCTGGATTTCTTCGGCGACCACAGAGCCTTGCGTTATTGGCGTGTTGCTGTTGCACATATCAGTTCTCCCTTTGCGTACGCGGATTGAAATCGAAAGCGGCGGCCATGGCGCGGTAAGCCGCCTTCGCGCTATCGCTGTCCGCTCGCGGCAGCGCGATGGTCAGCACGGCAAACAGATCGCCGGGTGGGTCGCCGGGAATGCCTTTGCCTTTGAGGCGCAACTGGCGTCCGGCTGCCGAGTCTGCCGGCACCGTCAGTTGCAACGTGCCATCCGGGGTTGGCAGCGGTAGCGCACAGCCGAGTGCGGCTTCCCAGGGGGCGAGCGGCAGGTTGGTGTAGACATCGCGGCCATCGACGCGGAATTGGGGGTGCGGGTTGATGCTGATTTCCAGGAACAGGTCGCCAGCCGGGCCGTCACCGTAGCCGGGCTGGCCTTGCCCGGTCAGGCGCAGGTGCTGGCCGGTGCGGATGCCTTTCGGGATAGTGACGTCGAGCCGACGTTCGCGCAGCGCGACATGCCCCTGCGCATCGCGGCCTGGCATGCGCAGCGCAATGCTGCGGAGTGCGCCGCGATAAGCGTCCTGCAGATCAATCAGTATCCGGGCGTGATGATCTTCGCCGCGTGCGTGCATGCCGGCTTGGCGTTCGGCTCTTGCCTGCCGGCCGAACAGCGCTTCGAAAAAATCGCTCTGATCCAGATCGTCGCCGGCACCCGGATCAAACCCGCGCCCGCTGAACTCGAACCCCGGCGGCGGCTGGAAGTCCTGTCCAGCTTGCCACTGGCTGCCCATCTGA
>CAZUSF010000196.1:0-5096 GCA_964623355.1 uncultured Thiobacillus sp.
ATGACCTGGGCGCCAACCGATTTCTTCGCCATCCATTTAGATAGCGCCAGTGAAATCAGCGATCCGCCGAAACCCATGACGGCGGCAAAGATCAGCAACGCGCCGAGATTGAGGCCGTTTTCATTCAGGTACGGTTCCACCCCGAGCAGTCGCATGGTGAGCGACAGCACCAGCACGATGGCCATGTTGGTGGCGAGGAACAAAAAGATGCGTTTCATGGCAATTTCCTTAAATTTTCAACTGCCGTTGAGATGGGTTCAACCTTGATGAGTTCAAGTATCCACCCACGGCGACAATGCTAACGGGGTGCAGGATACGGCCAATTGATGAACAAAATAATACGAATATTGTTGCGTGATCATTCGTGAAAATATGATGGGTTGGCCGGCTGGATGGCTCGCTTTGATGTGAGTTGTTGCAACCGAATATTGCAACCGCACATTCCAACCGAATCACCGCTGATCTCGAAGATGACCCGCAAGCTTTACAGCTGGGCCCAGATTTCGATGCGGTTGCGGCCTTTTTCCTTGGCCTGGATCAACGCCATGTCGGCATCGGCGATGGCTTCTTCGACTGGCCGCCGCGGATGCATTTCAGCCAGTCCGAATGAAGCGGTGACGTACATCGTTTCGCCTGTGGGAAGCCGTATCGGCAAGCTTTCGAGGCCGGCGCGGATGCGCTCGATCACCTGCAATGCATCTTTCATCGGGCTGCCGGGCAGGCAGATGAGGAATTCCTCGCCGCCGTAGCGGTAGATGGAATCGTATTTGCGCAGCACGCCGGTAACGAAGCGCAGGCTCTGGCGCAGCACTGCATCGCCGGCTGGATGGCCGCGTTCATCGTTGACCCGTTTGAAGTGGTCGAAATCAAGCAGGCAGAGTGAGCAGGGGCGTTGTATGCGCAGCGAACGTTCCTGTTCCTCGCGCAGGCGAGTCAACATGCCGCGTCGGCTGGCGCAGCCGGTGAGGCTGTCGGTGCTGAGCAATTCGCCGATGATGTCGAGTTGCACCCGCCGCAGCATGGTATTCAGGCGCAACGCAAGGTCGATGCACTGATCATAGAGTTCAGGTTCCGGCCGTCGTTTGTCGAGAACTTCGAGCAAAGCCAGGCGGGTGGCATCGTGCATTGTTTTCTGGGTGGCGCCGAGCGCCAGAAAGTCGAGGTTTTCGCGCAACGGATTCGGTTCATGGCTGTAATACCACTGGCCGAAATGCGTTCGCAGATGCGCGTCTTCCGCCAGATCGGCTTTGTTGACCCCATTGGCGCAGACCAGCGTGCGGTTGATCTGCTTGAACCAAGCCAGATGCGCCGCAATGGTGACTTCCAGCTCTTCAGTCAGGAGCTGGATTTCTTCTCGTTCCAGGGGGAGTGACATGTCCCATCCCTTAGTGTCGTAAGTTTGTATCGTTAATTACGACAGCTTATCGGATGCAATGGGAAAGTCTTTAGTGCGACGACTGTGCTGAAGTGGGCGGAATCATCAGCCGATTCTTCAAGTGGCATCGCACTCCCGTGGTTGAGTTTCCTATTTCAGCGTGAACCGAACCGTGCCGGCTTCTCGGCCAGGTACGTTGATGCTCGCCACTACCTTGCTGCCGCGCGCGGGTTTGGTCTTCAGTTTCGCGCTGAGTGTTTGAAAACCACTCGGGGTCAGCGCGAATTCTTCCTTGTTCTTACCAGTCAGCAAAATCAACTTTCCGCTGGCGCCGGCGGATTCGACCGGCGCGCCGTGTTCACTCAGGTACAAAATGATCTGATTCCCCTTGGTCACCAGCTCGACCTGGAATACGTCTGCTTCGGCGGTGATGCCGCCGAATTGCGGTTTCAGATGGTCGGCATGCGCCCAGACCTGGCCGGCGCTGAGCATCAAACTGAGGGCGAGGGGAATGGCTAGCTTTTTCATGGCGTGGCTCCTGGTGGGTCAGTAATTCTCGGTGGATCGTGTTTGCAACAGACGGTTCAGCGGTTTTTCGCCAAACAGCCAGAACATCACCGGCGTCAGCACGGTGTCGAGCAGGGTGGAGCTGATCAGGCCGCCGAAGATGACGACGGCGACCGGGTAGAGGATTTCCTTGCCCGGCGCATCCGCCGACATCAGCAGCGGCAACAGGGCGAAGGCGGAGACCAGAGCGGTCATCAACACCGGCGTCAGGCGTTCGAGCGAACCTCGCACGATCATCGGTTTGCCGAAGGTTTCGTTTTCAAACGCGCACAGGTTGATGTAATGGCTGATCTTCAGAATGCCGTTGCGGGTGGCGATGCCGGTCAGCGTGATGAAGCCGACCAGCGCCGCTACAGATAGCGGCTGCTCGGTCAGCCAGAGAGCAGCGACGCTGCCGACCAGGGCGAGCGGAATATTGAGCATGATGATCAGTGCCAGCGTGGTCGAGCGATAGCGTGAGTACAGCACCAGAAAGATCAGTGTCAGCGATACCAGCGCCAGCAGCGAAATCAGGCGGGCGGCGGCCTCCTGCGCCTGGAACTGACCTTCAAGCGCGGTGAAGTAGCCTTCCGGCAGCGGCTTGGTGGCTAGCGTGGCGCGAATATCGGCAATCACCGCACTCATGTCGCGGCCTTCCGTATTGGCGGAAATGACGATGCGGCGACGCGAATTCTCACGACTGATCTGGTTCGGCCCGTCACTGTCTTCGATGCTGGCCAGACGCGATAGCGGCACCGCGCCAAGCGGCGTGTCGATCAGCAGCCCGGGCAGTTGGGTCAGGCCGCGCTCTGCTTCCGGCAGGCGCACGATCAGATCGAAACGACGCGAACCTGTCTCGCCACCTTCGACAATCTGCCCGATGCGCTCGCCTTCGATCATTTGTTGCAGATTGCGCAACAACGTGCCGGGCGCGACGCCATAGCGCGCTGCGGCGGCGTAATCGACGCGGATCTTGATCTGCGGAATGCGCACCTGTTTTTCGATCGCCAGATCAGTGACGCCGGGTATTTGTGCCAACTCGCCGCGCAGGCTTTCCGCCAGGCCGCGCAGAGTGTCCAGATCGTCGCCGTAAATCTTCAGCGCAATCTGTGCGCGCACGCCGGAAAGCAGATGGTCGAGCCGGTGCGAAATGGGTTGCCCGATGCTGATCGAAGCGGGCAGGGCGGCGAGGCGGGAACGGATGTCGGCAATGACCGTGTCGCGACTGCGTTCTGACTCCCTCAGATCGACATCCATCTCGGTGTAATGCACGCCTTCGGCGTGTTCGTCCAGTTCGGCGCGGCCGGTGCGGCGGCCGACTTGCGTCACCTCCGGCACCGCTGCCGCCAGTTGTTCAGCCAGTTGGCCGACGCGATTCGACTCGGCCAGCGAAGCGCCCGGATTGAGCAGCACATTGATGGTCAAAGTGCCTTCGTTGAAAGGCGGCAGGAAGGTGCGCGGAAAGAAGGGGATGCTGGCTGCCGCCGTCAGCACCAGAATGGTGGCGCCGATCAGCAACGGTCGGGCATGCGTGAACGAAGCTGCCAGCAGACGCGTATCCCACGCCTTCAGCCAGCGCACCAGCGGGGTATCGCCGTGCTCGAGCGGACGCGTGTGTTTGCCTCGCAGCAGGTAATACGCCAGCACCGGCGTGACGGTGATCGAAACGATCATGCTGGCCAGGATGGAGACGATGTAGGCGATGCCGAGCGGCGTGAACAGCCGGCCCTCGATGCCGGGCAGGGCGAACAGCGGCACGAACACCAGCACGATGATCAAGGTGGCATAGACGATGGCGGAACGTACTTCCAGCGTCGCGGCGGCGATCACTTCAGTTGCGGGTTTGGGGTTGGTTTGGTTCGCTCTCAGGCGGCGCAGCACGTTTTCCACGCCGACGACGGCGTCATCCACCAGCTCGCCAATGGCAATCGCCAGGCCACCCAGGGTCATGGTGTTGATCGATAGATTGAAATAGCGGAACACCAGCACGGTGACCAGCAGCGAAAGCGGAATCGCCAGCAGCGAGATCAACGTGGTGCGCACATTGAGCAGGAACAGGAACAGCACCACGGCGACCAGAATTGCGCCATCGCGCAGCGCATGTTCGACATTGGTCACCGAGGCCTCGATGAAATCCGCCTGCTTGAACAGGAACTCGGGCGGATCGATGCCGGCCGGCCGGTTCCGGTTGAGTTCGGTCAAAGCGCGCTCGACGGCGCGGGTGAGTGCCACGCTGTCGCTGCCGGGTTGTTTCTGCACCGAAAGAATGACCGCCGGCCGACCGGCATATCCGGCATCGCCGCGCTTGACGGCGGCGGCCAGACTGACTGTTGCAACCTGCTGCAATGGAATGGGTTGGCCGGCTTTCACCGCGACCACCAGATTCCGCAAATCTTCAATGCGTGCCGTGCGGCCAATCTGGCGGATCAGGTATTCGCGCCCGCCGGCTTGCAGGAAGCCGCCGCTGGTGTTGGCACCGAAATCGCGCAGCGCCGCTTCCAGCGCTTCGCGCTCGATGCCCAGGCTGTGCAGTTGAGCCAGGTTGGGTTCCACCCGGTATTGCCGGACTTCGCCGCCGATTGGAATCACCTGGCTGATGCCAGGAATGGTCAGCAGGCGCGGTCGCATCACCCAGTCGGCGTATTCGCGCACTGCCATCGGGTCGGCGCCGGCGCTGACCGGCAGCGCCAGCAGCAGAATTTCGCCCATGATCGACGAAATCGGCCCCAGTTGTGGCGTGATGCCGGGTGGCATCTGTTCGCGCACCAGATTCAGGCGCTCGGTGATCTGTTGCCGGTTGCGCCAGATATCGCTGCCCCAGTCGAATTCGACATAGACAACGGACAGGCCGACACCGGAAACCGAACGCACCCGGGTCACGCCGGGCATGCCGTTCATGCTGGCTTCGATCGGGAAGCTGACCAACTGCTCGACTTCCTCCGGCGCCATGCCGCCGGCTTCGGTCATCAGGGTGACGGTCGGCTTGTTGAGGTCGGGGAAAACGTCGACCGGCATTTGCCGCATGCTGATCAGGCCATACACCACCAGACCCAGCGCCAGGCCGAGGACGATCAGGCGTTGGCGCAGGCTGGCGTGGATGATGTGTTCGAACATGCCGGGTGCTTCCGGTTCAGCGCATCTGCGCCAACAGGCTGGCGCCCTGGATGACGATGCG
>CAZUSF010000197.1:0-5096 GCA_964623355.1 uncultured Thiobacillus sp.
TCGTGTTTGCCGGTCATGGTGACTTTGACCAGACCGGCGCCGGATTCACCGTCGACTTCCATTTCTGCCAGTTTGGCCTGCAGCTTCTGCATGTTTTCCTGCATCGCCTGCGCTTGTTTCATCAGATTGCCGATTCCGCCTTTGATCATTTTATTTACCTTTCAGAAAATTAACTTGCCGCCGCGCTGCGCGGACGGATGTGGGTAAGCGTGGCGTCGCATTCGCGGACCAGGAGTTGCACGTTGGGATCGTCGTGGATGGCTTGTTCGGCTTCGCTCTGGCGCACGGCCTGCTCGCGCGCGCGTTCGGCGGCGGGCGATTGCCGGGTATCGGCAGTGAGGTCGATCTGGACCTTGATTGCGGCGCCGAGTTTCTCCGCCAATGCCGCGCGCAGCTTGTCGCCGACACTGGCAAGCAGGGCTTTCTGGCTTTCCGGCAGCGCCAGATGCAGGACCGTGGCGCTGCGTTCGATTTGTTCGCATTGCATGGCGAGTTGACGCACCAGGCCGGGCAGGCTTTCGGCGAGCGAACGCCAATCCGAGGTGATAGCTGCGAGTGCAGTATTCGACGCGGCTCGGTCCGCACTTGCGACCGGTAGCGGTTCATTCGCCGCCGCCGCGATGGCGATCGGCGGCCGGGGTGGGCTGCTGGTACTCAGTGCGCTCAATGCGGCGGCAGCCGGGCGTGTCGGCGTTCGTGTTGGTATTGTCACGGCGGTGGCAATCGGTGCAACGGTCGCTTTGGTATTTGACCGGGCGGGTTCCCTTGCGGCCGGCCCATCCCCTGGCACATTACCCGGCGCAAACGCCAGCATGCGCAGCAGCGTCATGCTGAAACCGGCGTATTCATCCGGCGCCCATTCCAGATCGCGGCGGCCGAGGGTGGCGATCTGGTAATGCAGTTGCACGCTTTCCGGGTCGAGTTGGCTGGCCAGCTGGAACAGCCGGTCGCGTTCCGGCGTGTCTTCGCTCACCGCTTCCGGCACGCTCTGGGCGAGGGCGATCTGGTGCAGCACCGCCGCCATGTCCTGCAAAGCGGCGTCGAACGAGAAACCGCGCGCGGCCAGTTCGGCCGCTTCCGCCATCAGGCGCGGACCATCCTGCGCGGCCAGTGCTTCCAGGATCGGCATCAGATAGGCCTGATCGATGACGCCCAACATGGCGCGGGTTTCGGCTTCCTTGACTTCGCCGGTGCAGTAGGCGATGGCCTGGTCGGTGAGCGACAGCGCATCGCGCATGCTGCCGGCGGCAGCGCGAGCGATCAGGCTGAGCGCGCTGGGTTCAAAGGTGATGTTTTCCGCTTCCAGCACGTTCTTCAGATGGCCGGAGATGTGTCCCGGCGGCATCTGCTTGAGGTTGAACTGCAGGCAGCGCGACAGCACGGTGACCGGCACTTTCTGCGGGTCGGTGGTGGCGAGGATGAAAATGACGTGGCCGGGCGGTTCTTCCAGCGTCTTCAACATCGCGTTGAAGGCGTTCTTCGACAGCATGTGCACTTCGTCGATGATGTACACCTTGTAGCGTCCGGCGGTGGGCGCGTACTGCGCGTTCTCGATGACGTCGCGCATGTTGTCGATGCCGGTATTCGAGGCGGCATCGATTTCGATCAGGTCGATGAAGCGGCCGCCATCGATCTCCGTGCAAGCCGGGCAGACACCGCAAGGCTCGGCGGTGGGATGGTCGTCATGCGTACAGTTGAGGCACTTGGCGAGGATGCGCGCCAGCGTCGTCTTGCCGACGCCGCGGGTACCGGTAAACAAATAGGCGTGATGCAGCCGGCCTTGCGCCAACGCGTTGGATAGCGCCCGGACCACATGTTCCTGGCCAACCAGTTGCGAAAAATTGCGCGGACGCCATTTGCGGGCGAGAACTTGATGGCTCATGAAGTGGGGGCGTTAAGGACCAGAAGTGAATCAGTAGTTGAAGCCGAGACGAATCATGTGCAGGTTGACGCCATCGTTCGGGTCGGCCAGATAGGCATTTGACAAATGCTGGAAGCGGTAACCGAGTTCATAACGGTCTTTCTCGCCCAGGTTCCAGCCGAAGCCGAGGATGTCGCTGAACAGTAGCTTGCTGCCGAGTTGGCGGCAGTTGTTCAGGCACTTTTCCGACAGGTAGCGCGCGCCGATGCCGCCTTCGAGATAGAAGCGACTGATGCCGGGGCGGAGCCGCAGCACCGGCGTAAAGCCAACATCCCAGACGTTGCGTTCGCCGACGCCATCGCTTTGCATGTAACCCAGGCCGGCTTCCCAGAAGCCGCTGACATTCCATTTTTCACTCAAGCTCCAGTACTTGTTCCAGTCCCAGCGCAAGCTGACCTGGGCAGCTTGCGTGTGCTCGACACCGGAACCCAATTGAATGCTGCTGCCGCTGATCGCGTGCGAAGGGGAAGACAGGCTGAGACCAAGCATCATGGTCATCACCGCTAAAGTCATGCGAGCGAAAAGTGCAGCTTGATTCATGCTGAACACCTCGTTTTGGAATTGGGGAGGTGGCGAGCCTGACCCCCGGCACTGGTATCGACCGCTGTGGCTGCTTCCTTCCGGACCTGACCAGATTCACGGCTTAGCCATGCGGGGAGGCCCGCCGGCGCGAATTCTAGCCTATCGCGCCATCTGGCGTCTCTTCCCCTTAATCCTCTTCAGCCGGTGCCGCCAGACGACGTGCCCGCACGGCTTCGGCCAGCTCGCGCAGCAGCGGTTCTGTGGTGTCCCAGCCGATGCAGGCATCGGTCACCGAAACGCCATGCGCCAGCGGCTTGCCGGGAACCAGATCCTGCCGGCCCGGGTTGAGGTGGCTTTCGATCATCACCCCGAAAATGCGCTGGTCGCCGGCCGCGAGTTGGCCGGCGACATCATGGCCGACGTCGATCTGACGTTCGAATTTCTTGCTCGAATTGGCGTGCGAGAAATCGATCATCACCTGCTGGCGCAGATTGGCGCCGGCCAGATCCTTGCACGCGGCATTGACGCTGGCGGCATCGTAATTGGTCGTTTTGCCGCCGCGCAGAATGATGTGGCAATCCTCGTTGCCGGCGGTCTTGAACACCGCGACATGGCCGGATTTGGTAATCGAAACGAAATGATGCCGTGAGGTGGCCGCCTTGATTGCATCGACCGCCATCTTGACGCCGCCGTCGGTGCCGTTCTTGAAGCCGACCGGACACGACAAGCCGGAAGCCAGTTGCCGGTGCGATTGCGATTCGGTGGTGCGGGCGCCGATGGCACCCCAGGCGACCAGATCGGCGATGTATTGCGGCGAGATCAGATCAAGGAATTCGGTACCGCAGGGCAGGCCGATTTCATTGATGTCGAGCAGCAGCTTGCGCGCCAGTCGCATGCCTTCGTTGATGTCGAAGCTGTCGTCCATGTGCGGATCGTTGATCAGGCCTTTCCAGCCCACCGTGGTGCGCGGCTTCTCGAAATACACCCGCATCACGGTGATCAGATCGGCTTCCAGTTCGGTCGCCAGCAGTTTCAGCTTGGCGGCATATTCCAGCGCTGCAGCGGTGTCGTGGATCGAACACGGGCCGACCACGACGACCAGGCGGTCATCGGCGCCACGCAGCACATCATGAATCTGGTTGCGCGCCTGAAAAGTGGTATTCAGCGCGGCCTCGCTCGCCTTCAGTTCGCGCATGATCTGCATGGGGGCGAGCAATTCGTCGCTCTGCTCGATGCGGGTATCGTCGGTTCGGATGTGTGCCATTTTTACTGCTCCAGTGGGTGCCAGCCCTGAACGAAAAACCGCCAGCGGGCTGGCGGTTTTTGGGGAATCTGAGATCGCGTTTACATCAACACGGATGCGTCAATTCATCCCGGCCGCCGAAGGCTGCGGGGTAAATCGAAAAAAGTGCTGACGAATCATGTTCATAGGCGGCCGATGCTAACAGAGGATGCTGCCCTGCAACAAGGTGAAGTCCGACTGCGCCGTTCAGTGCGCCGCCTCCCAGTTTGGACCGACGCCGACTTCCGCCTTCAGCGGCACATTCAGTTGCGCCACGCCGCACATTTTTTGCGGCAGGCCGACGCGGACGGCTTCCAGTTCCGCCAGCGGCACTTCCAGCACCAGCTCGTCGTGCACCTGCATGATCAGTTTTGATTGCAGGCCGCTCGCGTCCAGCCAGCCCTGCACCGCGATCATCGCCAGCTTGATCAGGTCGGCAGCGGTGCCTTGCATCGGCGCATTGATCGCGGCGCGTTCGGCGCCTTGTCGGCGCGGGCCGGAGGTGCGAATCTCGGGCAGATACAAACGGCGGCCGAACAGGGTTTCGACGTAACCATCCGTTTTCGCCTGTTCGCGGGTGCGGTTCATGTAATCCAGCACGCCGGGATAGCGGGCGAAATAGCGGTCGATGTAGGCCTGCGCCACAGTGCGCTCGACGTTCAGTTGCGCCGCCAGGCCGAAGGCGGACATGCCGTAGATCAGGCCAAAGTTGACCGCTTTCGCCATCCGCCGCATGTCCGGCGTCACCGCTTCCAGTGCCACGCCCTGCACCTCGGCGGCGGTGGCGGCGTGAATGTCGGCGTCGGCGGCGAAGGCTTGCAGCAGGCTGGCATCGCCCGACAGGTGCGCCATGATGCGCAACTCGATCTGCGAGTAGTCGGCGGAAACAATGACATTGCCCGGCTCGGCGATGAACGCCTCGCGAATCTTGCGGCCCTCCATGCTGCGTACCGGGATGTTCTGCAGATTGGGTTCGTTGCTCGACAGCCGCCCGGTCACCGCCACGGCCTGCGAATAGTTGGTATGCACGCGGCCGGTGCGCGGATTGACCATGTTCGGCAGCTTGTCGGTGTAGGTCGACTTCAGCTTCGCCAGGCCGCGGTAGTCGAGGATCAGTTTCGGCAGCGGATGGTCGAGCGCGAGTTCCTGCAACGCATCTTCATTTGTCGAGGGCGCGCCACCGGGGGTTTTTTTCTTCGGTTTCAGGCCGAGCTGGTTGAACAGGATTTCGCCCAGTTGTTTGGGCGAATTCAGGTTGAATGGCTGGCCGGCGGCCTGATGCGCCTTGGCTTCCAGCGCCATCATCTCCAGCGCCAGCGTGCCGGAATGCGCGCGCAGCAGGTCGGAATCGAGTTTGACGCCATTGCGTTC
>CAZUSF010000198.1:0-5073 GCA_964623355.1 uncultured Thiobacillus sp.
AAACGCCACAAACTTGATCCAATCGCAACGCGTGATTGAGGGAGGGCGAGGGTTGGTTAACTGCTTTCCTGGTTAGTATTGGCGAGGTTAGAAGCCTGCTGTCAGTCTTGAACTGATTTTTGGACTTCATTGGTGGCGCCAAACCAAAAATGCACATCTTTTTTGATGAAAACAAAATAAGAAATCAATCAATCTTCAAATCTGTCAATCCACACCGAAGAAGATAATTGAATGTTTCGTCATAGAACGAACCATGTCGCGTTGGGTCCCGAGGACTTCCGTTTGGAATGAAGATCACCATACCCTGACGGGCACGGGTCAGAATTACTCGGTAAGCATTTTTTAGGTAAAGCTGTCGTTCATCAGTATTGGTTCTTTGCCATGTCGTGCCGCGGAAACTGTAGTGTTTCCACGCTGATTTTTCATACCGAAAATCAGCATCCCAACAAATGCCAGCCCAATCGAGTTCCAAGCCTTGAACGTCAAACTCGGTCGCTACTTCCTCCATGTAAAAGGAAGCTCGTACATCCTCACGATCGTTGAGAAACCATGTTGGCGCGTCGATCTTAGCTTTGATGAAGATACCCTCTGGCCGAAGTCGGTTGGCGCCGGAAGAGGCTATAAGCCCGAAACGTTCGCTGCCGCGTGCTCTTTCGCGAAGCCATGCGCGGGCTAAGTTTAGGTCGCGGGTCAGAACAATCGGATAACGCTTAGCGATCGATGAATACGCTTGCCTTGCTTGGTCTGGTCTGTTTTCCACGATGTGACCAGCAAAGTCGGAAAGTGACTCGGCTCTGAAGGAGCGCATTGAAACGCCGAGATGTAAGGCATTTTTCCTAATGACCTTCACTGTGTTCAATGCCACGGCTGTTTCTTTGTCCCAAATGTAATCGGCGTCATCAAGACGGTGTGACGTATATACATCCCATGCGCTAAATCGTCCGCCGATAGTGGAAAGCCATTCTGCTAGCCCAGCCTCTCCTGTATTGATCTCTTGCCCGCCACCAACCAAGCAAATGATGACGCACCAATCATCGTGTCGGTCCATCACACTGACCAGAAAGGCGGGTTCTGAATTATCGAAGTCCGAGTAGCCCCGTTTTTGCTGCATAAATTTGGTCGTTTGCTCGCGATCCCAGGCCCGTTGTGCCTCATCAAAAACAACCACTTTTTCGGCTGGCATTCGATCGTTTTTTAACGCTTCGTCTCGGAAGTGATGGATGTTTTGTACGAAGCTTGCAACTTTTCGAAGTGCCTCTTTCTTTGAAATGCCCTCACGTTTTGACTGGTCGCGAGCAAGTGCTTCTCTCAAGACTTCGACTAGAGGTCCGTTTCCTGACAAAAACACTGCGTGCTCATCGCTGTGGCCTTTAGCACGTGTGGTCGCTATGTTTAACCCGGCAAGCGTTTTTCCGGCGCCAGGAACTCCTGTTACGAAACAAATAGCTTTTCGATGTTCTTGCTTTGTGTACTCAATGATTTCAGTGAGACATTCAGTGGTGAGACCTAAGTTTTTCGCACCAGAATCGGAACGAGATATCTCGCGGACGTCATGGTCACGGTAGAGCGCCTGCGCCGCTTCGACGATAGTTGGGGTTGGCTGATACCCTGATCGTGCCCATTCTTTTGGGTCAACTACCGCCGAATTTATCTGTTTGTATGAACAGATAATGACGCTTGAAAGTTCTGACGGACTGAGACAGACCGGTTCAGCAACTTGGTCTTCCTTCCACCTTGGGGAATGAATTCCCTGATCAGCGGCTTTGGTCGCCACTAGTATTGGCAAGATTGGCAGATGGTGGCTTCCGCGGTGAAAGTTTTTTAAATCGAGCGCGTAGTCGTGAACTTGCTCAATCGCTGCGCGATCGAAGGAGCCCGCGCCGACCTTGAATTCAATGACGAAGATGACGCCCTCTATGACTAGGACAACATCTGCCCGCTTGCCCATTCGAGGGATGGAAAATTCAAAGAACACCCAACCTGTTTTGATCTTGGCGAGCGAATCCTTAAGTAAACGGATTTGCACCAACCAAGCGTTCCTTTGCTGAATCTCCAGTGAAAAGCCGTGATGCTGGGCAAGCGCCCCCAAGATTTCCTGCTCACTTGTCTCGCAATAGGTGGCGATGTCCGCATCGTAATAAGCAATGCGTAAGCTTTGAGTGACAGCTGAGTTAGACACTGTTTCAGCCGCGCCCGGCTCCGGCATGCAACTTCAGGCCCAGCGCA
This sequence comes from uncultured Thiobacillus sp., assembly GCA_964623355.1. GTDB lineage: Bacteria > Pseudomonadota > Gammaproteobacteria > Burkholderiales > Thiobacillaceae > PFJX01. The sequence continues at coordinate 2,227 of CAZUSF010000198.1, forward strand.
CCGATAACCTTGAGGATGGTATCGAAGCCTGGGCTGCGCTCGCCGGAAAGTGCTTTGTAAAGGCTTTCGCGAGACAGCCCTGCATCGCGCGCAACCTGTGACATTCCCTTGGCACGAGCGATATCGCCAAGTGCTTTGGCAATGAAAGCGGCATCCCCATTCGCTTCCTCAAGGCAGGCTTCAAGATAAGCGGCCATTTCCTCCGGGGTTCTGAGGTGTTCGGCGACGTCATAAAGCGTGGTAACTGTTTTTGTCATGCTGCTACTCCGAAAGATTACGTGCGAGGCGCAATGCAGCCTTGATGTCCTTGGCCTGGGTACTTTTGTCCCCGCCAGCCAGCAGAAGGATCAGTTCTTGCCCTTGCTGCTTGAAATACACCCGATAACCGGGGCCGTAGTTGATTCGCAACTCCGATACCCCTTCGCCAACCGGCTCAACATCTCCTGGGTTTCCCGTTGCGAGACGCCCAATCCTTACCTGGATGCGAGCTCTTGCCTGAAGGTCGCGCAAGGCGTTCATCCATTGTGCAAAAAGGTCTGTTTTGCGTATTTCAATCACGGGCTGACTGTAGCCATTAGGCTACATAGTTGTCAATTCTGTGCGCCCTGACCTGATGGCTCGAAGTTGGAGGATTTGTTGCTTGCATAGCCGCAGGCTGCGAATGCCAGCAAGTCTCGAGCTTGCACCTCGCAGGCATGCCGGGTGGACTCATCCAGCGCATGCAGCCAGCGCCAAGGGATGCCCGCCGGGCCGTATACCGCCCCGGCCAGCATGCCGGCGATGGCGCCGGTGGTGTCAGCGTCGCCGCCTCGGTTGACGACGTCGATCAGGCAGGTCTCGAAACTGTCGGTGTCGAACAGGGCCTGGAATACGGCCTGCATGGTTTCTACGATGTAGCCGCTCGGGTTGTCGCGTTGGCGTGTGTCGCGGAAGGTGAATTCGGGATGCTGCTGCGCCAGTGGATGGGCGCGCTGGTGCAGCAGATCAAGCGAATCAGCGCCGCGCAGGGCGTCCTGCAGCATCAGTGCGATGCATTCCGTGGCGGCGTCGGATTGGGCATTGTGGTGGGTGACATGAGCTTGCGCGCGGCAGGCTTCGCGTACTGCTTTTTCCGTCTGGCCCAGTGTCGCCAGAGCGACCGGTAGCACACGCATGGCGGCGCCGTTGCCGGCATCGTGTTCGCTGGGCGGCATTTTCGGGTCGCCGGTCTTGCGAAAGGCGAGCAGGCCGCGCCGCACGGTGTTGCCGATGTCGACCGGTTTGGCGCGCATCCAGGCGTCGAACGCGCGCGCGGCGGCATGCGCATCGACCTTGCCGGCTGCGATGATCGAACCACCCAGCGCCAGCGCCATCGTGGTGTCGTCGGTGACCTGGCCGGGTTTGAGGTTGAGCCAGCCGCCGCCGATGATCTGGTCGTGCACTTTGAATTGCGCGGCGATCTCGCGCGGGGTCATGAACTCGACCGTGGCGCCCAGCGCATCGCCAATCGCCATGCCGAGGTAGGCAGCGACGGCGCGGGATGCGATACGCCCCTCTCCCCGGCCCTCCCCCGGAGGGGGAGGGGGAAAAACGTTATTCACGCCCGAAACACTTCGCGTAATCGACGCAGACCTCGCATGAGGGCGCCCGGCAGGCATTTACGCCGGCGCGGTTGCAGAGTTGTTTGTAAAGGAATTTCTTCCATTTCATGTCTTGCGTATTCAGGGCGGTGAGGCCGGGAAAATTGCGCGTCATCAGTTGCGTCAGATCGGCGCGTTGCCAGAGGCCGAGGTCTTGCCAGAGATGATCGCTGCCCATGCAGGCAGTGGCGACGATCAATGCCAGCCAGGTTTCCGAGGCGTCGTTACCGGCCCGGTATTGCATCAGCAGGGCAAGCAAGTCGTCCCATTCGATGCCGCGTTCACCCAGGTCGGGCGCCCGGGCAAGCTGCGCCGGCAGACCAAAGCCGGGAAAGTGGCGCGTCATCAGGCTGCGGAAATCCGTTGCATCCAGGCCCAGACCAGGCGGCAGCGCGGATTGGGCGCCGGCCTGGCTGACCAGCATGCGGGCCAGCAGGTCGTCATTCGGCAGGCCCGCCGCCTGGTTCATCAGAAGAGCATACAAGCCGCCCTGGTGGGGGCTTTGCTGTGCAGATTGGGTCAGTGGGGCGGGGTCCATGGCGTGCTCCAGGCTACTTGCTTGGATATTCGACCAGGATGTCTTCGTCGCGGACGATCATCTGGCAGGCCAGACGCCATGCGGTGTGCGGCACGTCGTCGACTTTCATGGCTTCGATCTCGGCCTTGGTGATCTTGCCCAGATCCTTTAGTTGGGTGATTTCACGGTCGGTCAGCGGGCCGCCCATCGGGCCTTTGCGCGACAGGTTGGTGACCTTGATCAGACAGGTGCTGCAATCGCCTTCCTGGCAGCTGAAATCGATCGGGATATGGTTTTCCTTGGCCAGTTCAAGCAGCGTTTTGGTATGGCTGCCTGCGATGGCGTAGACGGTTTTGTCCTTGTGCAAGGGGCTGGAAAAAGTGACTAGGGGCATGATGGGCTCCGGTGGGTGGGGTGGATAAAGTGAATGGGTGTGTATTGATCCGTCATTCCCGCGAAGGCGGGAATCCAGTACGCAGGGCTGATTGCTGTTGAATGCCTGTCAGATGAACGAACTGGATTCCCGCATGCGCGGGAATGACGCCAATGGCGGGGCATACGAATTTCATCCCGGTCGCACGACGATTTCGCCGCCGAGTACCTGGGCCTGGCAGGCCAGTCGATGCTTCCGGCTGGCCATGTTTTCCTGCAAGACCTTGTCCTCCAGCACGGAGCGCTCGGACATGTTTTCCATGCCGGAGACGATCTTCA
>CAZUSF010000199.1:0-5054 GCA_964623355.1 uncultured Thiobacillus sp.
TAATTAAATTCCTCTCCACAAACTTTACATTTTAGATATATTTTATTTTTATCTAAGTTCATAATATATTATATTAGCCACTGACCATTTCATCAATATCAATTCCACGAATAACGGCTTTCAATTCGTCCATCGAAGATAAACGTTTCGCCTCTTCTTCTAGATTTTGTTTTTGTGCCTCTGCCAAATTGATAATACTCTTTCGCCGCTCCTCGTCTTTCCAAGCCTGTACTAAATTTAAAATACTAGCGTTTTCCTGTCTACGGTCCTGCATTTTTTTAGAACGATCATCTACCAAAGATTTATATAATTTATTCTGTCTTGTACGGCACTGATTATATTCTGTTTGTAAGCTACTAATAGCTTCATTCAAACTCATTTTGATATTCCGACCCTCGTCTTCTTCGGACGCCGTTCTTAATAATTGGCGCAAGTCCTCAACTTGCTGTAAAATGCTGGAAGCCGTGACTGTTTCAGTGCATAGAGTGATAAACTGGTCCAACTCTTCCTGAGTAAGATCATCTTTATCATAAGTATAACGAATAAAAGCATCCTCAAAAAGTTTTCTATCATCCTCTCTTTTATAAGTATTAATTTGATAACAAAAACTAAAAGTATTCATATACCTTTGGAGGGTTTCTACCTGTTTGAGTTGAGTGGCTTTTAGTTTACCCTGCTCCCACCCAATATTAAGATATTTATTAATTCTATAAAGCGTTTGGTCAAGACGCCTTGGTGGAAAATATTCTCCCATAGGCCCTGGAGTTTGATTCTCTGTGGGGGCATAAGTTTTCATCTCAAGATACGTAGGATCGCTTTTCTGTATTTTTTCCACCAACTTGTTAACCTCTCTAGACTCTAGACTTAAATGCGTTAAATTATTATTTTTAAATAAAATTTTAGCCATATCTAAGTAGTGCTGATTTTTATAGTTATTCTTTATAAACTCTTCTTGTTCAGCGGTTAAAGAAACCCTGTCTCTTTGGAATACAGATCTATTTTTATATTCTATATTGTTATCTAGTAAAAACTGTTTCAGAGCCCTACCCTCTTTGCTTCTACTATCAACCGTTTCATTTTCATAAGCATAAGCCGTAATTTCAGTTAAGGTTGCGTCTGGATTTTTTTGCAAGATTTCTTTTACCCTGTTTTGTTGTTGTTGATCAAGTTCCATTAGATAACCTCCTTTACAATTTCGCGCGCTTTTTGCAGAATACGGGATTTAATTTTACTAATTTGTCTATAGGCTGGGCGGCCCTCTTTTAAACTTAGTTTATAACCCATTTTCTTAGCAACCTCCGAATCATCAAAATGTTGCAAGAACATATAATCATATACTTTCCATTCTATATTGCTTAAATGTTTTTTCATCATTTCGTGAAAAAGCGGCATGAGGTCTTCTATATTTATATTATTTTCAGTATCGTGCAAAACACTTTCTAATGTTGTTTCTGGATTGTCATGATTAGGACTGTGCATACTTAATGGGAATTTAACATCGTAGGCGGACTTTTTACTTTTCTCCCACTTCTTATAGTCTTTGCAGGAATTATTTTGTGAGCCATAAATAGAACAACCGTACTCGCCAGTATTAAATGGGCACTTTAGGCAAGGTCTAGAGAAATTCGAATAGTGGTTTCTTAACATGTTTGTCATTTGGTGATTGATAACCTGATTAAGCCAGGGCCTTAAAGGTCTTTTACAATCCCATTTCTCCCATTTTTTATAAATATGTAATCTTAATCTTTGGGATACATCGTCAAAGTCCATCCATGCGATAGCTGTTAAGTGCCAACGGTGTTTACGTTTTTGAATTTCAGAATTGATAATATCTATCGACTCTTCGAAGGTGGGCCTTACAACTTTTTTGGAAGGCATATATTATTCTTGATTTCTAGAAAGCCCAGCTTCTTTTTGAAATTCTTTTAAGATTTGCTCTTTTGTTTTCTTTTCATTTTTGGGATTGTCTTGTACAAAATCTATTTTCTGAGAGGGGTTGTCAATCAAGCTTCCAAGTGACTCGCCCTTTGATTGGTAAAGGTCTAATTTAAAAGAGGCTTTTACTTTTTTAAAATCGATAGTTGGAATTTCCTCTTCATCGTAAACCTCTTCATCGTAACGGTTTACATTTTTCTTTAATTTTAATTCATTTAAAAACTTTTCAGTCTTAGATTCCTGTTTTACTACAGGTTTTGAAGCGAAAGCTTGGCCGCAACAAGAACAGAACTTCGGAAGTTCAAAATTATATTCGGTAGTCTTACCACATTTTGAGCAAAAGTATTTCATACACTAGTATTTTATACACTTACACAAAAAAATTCTAAAATCTCTTCTGTAAGCAGTTTATAAAAATAACGGTGTAAATCACTACTGATGTCGTTTTTAATAAACTCAGATGTATATAGTATAATTAAAGAGGACCTAGAAGATCTCGATGGTAAACTAATTTTCGTAAAAGGCCGGTACTGTGGCGGTAAGAATAAATGTTCTGGACTTTTCTATTTAGATGCCAAAGATAATCCTGTAATTAAAGTCGCAAAAGGCGGTTTAGAAGAGGATGAATGGTTTGGAATTCTCATTCACGAATACTGTCATTTTATGCAGTGGCGTGACAACTCTAAATACTGGGACCGTTTCTGTAATTACGACGTAACGTACTCTCAAATTCTTTCAAAACCGGAAAAATATAAAACAGAATTAATTGCACTAATGGAATTAGAAATTAATTGTGAGAAAGGTGTGGTTAAAATTATTAAAAACAACAATCTTTTTGACCATAAGAAATACGCACAAGCGGCCAATGCCATCCTATATAAATACGCATTTCTTTATAAATTCAACGAATGGCCAGAAGACAATAGGACTTATCAAAAGATTCAGGATGAATCGCCAAATCGAATATTAAAATCTTATAAAGAATACCTAGATATCCCTAAAAAAATTATTGATTATTATAAATAATTACTTTTTAATATTTTCAAACTGTTCGATAATATAGGACAGAATTTCAGATCTTACAATATCTTCCTTACCGAATTCAAAAGTATGAATACCGCGCTCTTTAGCGCAATCTTTATCGAACAATTCGAATACTTTATTAAATCCACTTTGTTTAATATCTGACTGTTGAGCATCTCCACAAATAAATAGCGTGGAAAAGTTTGCCATACGCGTCATTACTAATAAGAAGTCTTCGATACGGCAATTTTGCGCCTCGTCCATGATAAAGCTGGCGTTTGAAATATTTAAACCTCTTAAAAATCCCAATGGCACACCAACGATCCTTTCGTCCATCATAAGGGCCTTAACGTGTGGAATGGGCAGCAACTCATTTAATTTATCAACTAATGGTTGTGTGTATGGTGACATTTTTTCTTCAGAAGTCCCCTTGATATAACCAATTCCATGAACAGAGGATTCAACGGGAACGCGGCTATAATATATTTCGCTAGACTTTTTTTCCTTGATTTTCCTTAATGCGCAGTAAACGGCCAAGATTGTTTTGGCAGTGCCAGCAACACCTCTAAGGATAACGACTTTAGTTTTTTTATCTAAAGCAAGATTTATAAATTCTTTTTGTTTATCTGTCCATGGTAATTCACGAATATTTAAATCTATAGTTGTTTTAGTTTTTTTCTTCTCCGTGTACGGAGAAACGTCGCGCGGGGTTTCTTTTTTTGACTTCATGAAAGAATACTTATATTTACACTATATATAGTATAGACACTTTTTATTTTCATTCGTAAAAATATTTTTGAACATTTCATTATATATAAAGTCTAATCTTTCACTATGAATTTAAATTATTCTCTTATACCTTTAAACAATACGATTTCAACTTGGGATTTTGTTGACGATATAGATAGCCTTTGGCCAACGCTGTCAAATAGTTTCAGTATTGTAACAAGTCCAAAATATAGTTTTTCTAATTTCATCGGATTCCAAGACTCTGGAACAGATTCCTACAATTTAGAAATTGAGTTGCCGCGTTTCCGTAAAGAAAGTATCAAGCTCACGGCTGAAAATAATGTTTTACATATTAGTGCAGAACAGGATAACCTTAAATTTTACCATTCGGTGAGTATTCCATTAACATTAAACATGGATACAATTGAGGCTAAACTAGATCATGGGGTTCTTCACGTCTCTGCTCAAAAAGCTGAAAGAGCTAAAGCGAAAACTATCGAAATTAAAAACTAATTTTTTTATTTTTAGCAATTTTAATAAAACGATTAAAAAAGTCACTCTTTTGTGCCCACAAATGTAGTAGTTTTAACTCTTGAGCTTTTAAACGAATTTTTTCTAGAGTTTCTTCCTGTATAACGGTAGGAATTGTTTTTAATAAGGTTTTATTTCTAATGATATTTAATAGTAGAATTTGTTCAAAAAACATAGCAATCCTTGAGTGTTGTAAATCGTAACTTTTTTCAAAAAAGCTTTTATTTAAAATCGAGTATTCAATAACTTTATTGCAACTCTCATTGATTAAGTTAAAATTCTGTCCACCAATAATTGCACAATTGGTAGATAATGTTTCCTCATAGTTTAATTCATTTTGAACAGTGTATTTACTATAAAATTCATGAATAGTTTCTTGTTTAAAAAGGTTTTTAAAATAAGTTTCCTTATGGAATGCAAAACATTCATTAGATTTTATATGGTTGGGAAGGTCATTTATTAATAGTAAATCAAAATCAATATGAACAAATGGCTCTTTGACCATACTCATCGCTAATAACTTTCCAAGACTCCAACCCTTTTGCGGAAACTGTTTTATAAATTCGTCGTCTAAAAAAACAACTTCATCATATTTTATATTTTTAAAGAAATGGTAATTGATTGAATCTGTATAAAGTCTTGTTCTATAACCCTGTTTTTGGGCTAAAAAGTTACTTACTGCAGCCAAGGCTGGGGTAGTATAACCTGTTTTTCCTTCAAAGGCGCAGGAGCTAAAAATAACCAGTTTAATATCCATTTTGTATTGTTTGGATTATTACACTCAAGAGTGGGGGTTAAATTAAACTTATAGAAATAAAATAGGCCCCGAATTTTTT
>CAZUSF010000200.1:0-5051 GCA_964623355.1 uncultured Thiobacillus sp.
TGTCGCCAGAACATCCGGTGATTCGCGGCACTTCGCAGAATCCGGATGTGTTTTTCCAGTCGCGCGAGCGGGTGAATCCGTTTTACGACGTCTTTCCGGACCTGATGCAGGCGGCGATGGATCGCTTTGCCGAACTCACCGGGCGTCAATACCGGCTGTTCGAGTATGTCGGTGCCGCCGATGCCGAACGGGTGATTGTGCTGATGGGTTCCGGCGCGGAAACCGTGCATGAAACGGTTGATCACCTTTGCGCCGCCGGCGAGAAGGTGGGCGTGCTGAAGGTGCGTTTGTATCGGCCGTTTGCACCGCATGCGTTGCTGGCGGCGTTGCCTGAGAGCGTGCGCTCGATTGCCGTGCTGGATCGATGCAAGGAACCCGGCGCCGATGGCGAGCCGCTCTACAAGGATGTCATTACCGCGCTGGCGCAGGCTGCTGCCGATGGCGTTCGCGGCATGCCGCGCGTGATCGGCGGGCGTTATGGCCTCGGCAGCAAGGAATTCACGCCGGGCATGGTGGCGGCAGTGTTTGCTGAACTTCTCCCTCTCCCGCAGGCGGGAGAGGGTCGGGGAGAGGGAGATTGTGAAACTGGTCTGGTATCCACTGCCCCTCACCCCCAGCCCCTCTCCCGCTTGCGGGAGAGGGGAGCAGGGCGCCAGTTCACGGTTGGTATCCGGGACGACATCACGCATCTGTCGCTGGACTGGGACGCCAGCTTTCGTACCCAAGCCGCGCGCGCTTTGCAGCATGCCGTGTTCTGGGGTCTGGGCGCCGATGGCACGGTGTCGGCCAACAAGAACTCGATCAAGATTGTCGGCGAGGCGACCGACCTGCAGGCGCAGGGCTACTTCGTCTATGACTCGAAGAAATCCGGCGCGGTGACGGTGTCGCATCTGCGTTTCGGGCAGGATGTGATCCGCTCGACCTATCTGGTGGAACAGGGCATGGCCGGTTTCGTCGCCTGTCATCAGACCGTGTTCACCGAACGCTATGACCTGCTGGCACATGCCGCGACGGGCGGCGTGTTTCTGCTGAATACGCCGGCTTCGGTCGAGACCGTGTGGGACACGCTGCCGGAAATGATGCGTGCGCAGATTGTCGATAAGGGACTGCAACTCTGGATCATCGACGCCTACGCCGTCGCCGCTGCAGCGGGCATGGGGCGGCGCATCAATACCATCATGCAGACCTGTTTCTTTGCCATTTCCGGCATTCTGCCGAAGGAGCAGGCCATCGCTGCGATCAAGCAGGCGGTGGACAAGACTTATGGCGTCAAGAGCAAGCGCCTGGCGGATTTGAATTACGGTGCGATTGATAAGACGTTGGAGAATTTGCACCGCATCTCCCCTCCCCCGCAAGCGGGGGAGGGGCTGGGGCAGCCAGAGACTTGGCCGACGTCTTCTGGCGGCCTAGTCGGCTGGCTGGAAGTTCCATCAGAGAGGGAGATTGGGGCGCCAGTGCAGAGCACCCTCTCCCCAGCCCTCTCCCGCTTGCGGGAGAGGGAGTTACCCCCCTTCGTGCGCGACTTCACCCTACCAATCCATCGCGGCAAAGGTGATGAATTGCCGGTCTCGCTGATGCCGCTCGACGGCACTTTCCCGGTCGGCACCGCGCAATACGAGAAGCGCAACATCGCGCTGGAGATCCCGGTCTGGGAAGCAGACCTGTGCACCCAATGCGGCAAGTGTGTCTTCGTCTGCCCGCATTCCGCGATTCGTGCGCGGGTGTTCAGTGCCGAAGCCGCCAACAACGCACCGCCGACCTTCAAGCACGTACCGGCGAAGAGCAAGGATTTTCCGGCCGGCACCCACATGAGCTATCAGGTTGCACCGGAAGACTGCACCGGTTGCGGCGATTGCGTCGAAGCCTGTCCGATCCACGACAAGAGCAACCTCAGTCGGCGCGCCGTCAACATGGCAGAACAGGCGCCGCTGCGCGAAGCGGAACGCGACAACTATGCGTTCTTCCTGGCGTTGCCGGAGTTCGACCGCAGCGCGGTGAAACACACCACGATTCCCGGCTCGATGTTGCTCGATCCGCTGTTCGAATATTCCGGCGCCTGTGCCGGATGCGGCGAGACGCCCTACATCCGGCTGGCGACACAGTTGTTCGGCGACCGCATGCTGATCGCCAACGCCACCGGCTGTTCCTCGATCTACGGCGGCAACCTGCCGACCACGCCGTACACGGTCAATGGCGCCGGACGCGGCCCGGCCTGGAGCAATTCGCTGTTCGAGGACAACGCCGAGTTCGGTCTCGGCATGCGCCTGGCGGCGGACCAGTTGATGGGCTACGCGAAACAACTGGTCAAGGAATTAGCAGGCGATCTGGGTGGCGATCTGGCGGCTGAACTGGTCGAAGCCGATCAGCGCGAGGAAGCCGGCCTGTACGAACAACGCCGCCGTGTCGCGCTGCTGCTGGAGAAACTGGTGACATCGCAACATCCGCGCGCGAAGGAACTGATCAGCGTCGCCGAATGGCTGATCCGCCGTTCGGTCTGGATCATCGGCGGCGACGGCTGGGCCTACGACATCGGCTACGGCGGCCTCGATCATGTGCTGGCGCTGCCGTATGACGTCAACATCCTGGTGCTGGATACCGAGGTGTATTCCAACACCGGCGGCCAGACCTCGAAGGCGACGCCAATCGGCGCGGTGGCCAAGTTCTCCGCCGGCGGCAAGGCGACGGCGAAGAAGGATCTCGGCAAGCTGGCCAGCGATTACGGCCATGTCTATGTCGCCAACATCGCCTACGGCGCCAAGGACACGCAGACCCTGCGCGTGTTCCACGAGGCCGAGGCGTATGACGGCCCGTCGCTGATCGTTGCCTACAGTCCATGCATCGCGCACGGCTTCGACATGCTCTACAACCAGCGCCAGCAGGACATGGCAGTGAAAACCGGCCACTGGCCGCTGTTCCGCTACGACCCGCGCATCGCGGCGACCGGCGGCAATCCGTTCAAGCTCGACTCCGCGCCTCCGAGTAAACCGATCAAGGATTTCATGGCCAGCGAAACCCGCTTCGCCATGCTGCAACGTAGCCATCCGGAAGCGGCGAAGCACTTCCTGGAGTTGGCGCAGAAAGAGGCGGAACAGCGATTCAAGACGTATCAGGCGTTGGCGCAAGGCCATGCCGAAGAACCGAAACAAGCATGACAGCCATGCCTGTTTTCCCTCACCCCCAGCCCCTCTCCCGCTTGCGGGAGAGGGGAGCGTCGAGAGTCGCTTCACGACTTTTATCGAAAGAAGGAGCCTGACATGATCGATCTCTCCACCGACTACGTCGGACTCAAGCTGAAAAATCCGCTGGTGCCTTCGGCCTCGCCGCTGTCGAAGAACCTGGACATGGCGCTGCGCCTGGAAGATGCCGGCGCCGGCGCGCTGGTGATGTATTCGCTGTTCGAGGAGGAATTGCGTGCTGAAGAGGCGATGACCGACCGCTTTCTGTTGCATGCCGATCTCGGGCATGGCGAGGCGGATGGGTTTCTGCCTGATCACGGCCACTTCACCAGTTGTCTGGATCAATATCTTGATCATCTGCGTCAACTCAAACAACGCCTGGAAATTCCGGTGATCGCCAGTCTGAATGGGGTTTCGTTATCGGGTTGGGTCGAACTCGGCAAGGAAATGCAGCAGGCTGGCGCCGATGCGCTGGAGCTTAATGTCTATCACGTTGCCGCCAGCGCCAAGCATCCCGGCGATGCGGTGGAAGCGCGCTACGTCAACTTGCTTGAAGAACTGCGCGGCGCAGTCGATCTGCCGATCATCATGAAGCTGTCGCCGTTTTTTTCATCGTTGCCGCATTTCGTCAAACAACTGGAGCAGACCGGCGCGCGCGGCGTGGCGTTGTTCAATCGATTCATGCAGCCGGACATTGACCTTGGCGAGACGCCGCAGGATCGACTGCGCATGGTCGATCATCTGCATTTGTCCTATCCCGATGAATCTCTGTTGCGCATGCGCTGGATCGCGATCCTGCGCGGCCGGACGTCGCTGACCCTGGCTGCCACCGGCGGTGTGCATGGCCATGAAGAGGTGATCAAGCTGCTGCTGGCAGGCGCCGATGTGGTGCATCTGGCCTCCTGCCTGCTGCAGCACGGGCCGGCCAAACTGACCCAAATCCTGCACGATATGGAAGACTGGATGGCAGAACGGGAATATGTCTCGGTGGCGCAACTCAAGGGCAGCATGAGCCAACAGAATCTGCCCGACCCGAGTGCCGTCGAGCGCGCCAGTTATATCCGGCTGATCGAGAATTTTGCTCCGCCAAGCGGGGTGTGGCGCTGATTTGAGGCACTTTCGAGGCACACCGCAAGGCTACAATCGCGCGCCATGAATGATCCGCACGAAACCCAGGCCCACGAACCGGTTGAAGACAGCCTGAAACAGGTGATGGACTTGCTCGCCCGCCACAAACTGGTCGAGTCGCTGGTGCACAAACAGGATATGCCGCGCCACGAGTTGGTCGAGTCGCTGGTGCACAAGCAGAACCTGGCCGAACTGTCGAAGAAGCTGGATACGCTGCACCCGGCCGACGTTGCCTACATTCTGGAAACGCTGCCGCTGGAAGAGCGGATGCTGGTCTGGGATCTGGTCAAGGCCGACCGAGATGGCGATATCCTGCTGGAAGTCTCCGACGCGGTACGCGAATCACTCATTGCAACCATGGACAACCGCGAACTGGTGGCCGCCGCCGCCAGTCTGGATACCGACGAGATTGCCGATCTCGCCCAGGATCTGCCCAGGGATGTGGTGCAGGAACTGCTCAAATCGCTCGACCACGCCAAGCGTGCCCAGGTCGAGTCGTCTCTCTCGTACGACGAAGACTCGGTCGGCGGCCTGATGGATTATGACTTTGTCACCATCCGCGCCGATGTCACGCTGGAAGTGGCGTTGCGCTATCTGCGCTTCCTGGGCGAGTTGCCGCCGCATACCGACAAGCTGTTCGTGGTCGACAGGAATGGTCGGTTGACCGGCACGCTGCCGCTGAAGCGCATGCTGGTGCATGACCCGGATGCGCATGTCGCAGCGGTGATGTCGGATGACCCGGTGCTG
>CAZUSF010000201.1:0-5016 GCA_964623355.1 uncultured Thiobacillus sp.
CAGCCAGATATTCGGCGCCCCAGGCTGCGCCCTGTTCATGCCCAAGGACGATGTTTTGCACTGGCAGCCGCTGGCGGATGAACCGGTGCAAGGGAATGTGATTCGAATTGCCTGTTCCAGCGCCGATTCCCGCATTGCGGCGGCCTATCACGGTCGCATCTGTCTGGCTGGCGTGCCGACGTGGCCGGACAATCTGGCCGATGCGCAATTGCTTCGCTTGCTGGCCGGCGAGCGCTTGCTTTGCCTGCCATTGATGTTCGCCGGCAAACCGCTGGGTGTGCTGGCGGTCGCGCTGGATGTGGCTACGGTGGAGCACTTCGGTCCCCGGCAGGCTTTGCTGATCACTTTCGCGCGTGAAGCGGGCAAATGTCTTGCGGCGGCGATGCAGCAGGATGAACGGATCAGCGCCGCGTTGCAGGACGCCAGCCAACGCCAGGTTCAGCATGCTCGCAAGCTGATTCACGAAGCAGGGAACCCGCTCGGTATCGTGCGCAACTACATTACCGTGCTGCGCATGCAGGCCGAGCAGATGGGCGAAGCAAAGGAAGAATCGAAAGACGAGATAAAGGACGCATCGAAGGGACAAGTGAAAGGTCAAGTGAAGGAAGAATTTGGCTTGATCGAAAACGAGTTGCGACGTGTCGCCGGCATCTTGCAGCAATTCAATATTCCGGCCTTCGACACCACGCCTAACCCGAAAGCAGCGCCAGCCTCGATTGACATCAATACGCTGGCGCGTGACGTGGTTCAATTCTGTCGTCTTGGCAAGGCCGAACTGCGTGATATCGAGATCAGTCTGAACCTGGCGCCCAATTTGCCCAGGCTGGCCAAGTCAGGCGATATCCTGAAACAAATTCTGACCAATCTGTTGTTCAATGCCGCTGAAGCATTGGGCGGCAAGGGACGTATCACGCTGGCTTCGGCGCTGTGGGCGGCGGGTAAAAAGAAGCAATATGTTGAACTGTCGGTGAGCGATAACGGTCCCGGACTACCGCGGGACGTGCTGGCGAACTTGTATCAGCCGGTGCAGACCCAAAAGGGTGGACAGCACGCTGGTCTGGGTCTTTCCATCGTCGCCGCATTGGTCGAGGAACTGGACGGCATGCTGCAATGCAGTAGCAGTGAATCCGGTACGCAATTCAAGATTTTGTTGCCATTGCATCCGGAGGCGGCTTGATATGACAGCCCGGAAAGCAAGCAGACTTGCTGACACAACCGGCCAGGTGGCCGAGTTGCAAGTGTCTTCGAAGCGACTTTTGATCATCGAGGATGACCCGGGATTTGCCGAGAGCTTGCGCTTTCTCCTGAGTTTCAACGGCTTTCAGCCCGAGATTGCGGCGACCGGTCAAAAGGGCCTGGAAATGCTGGCAGGCGAACATTTCGATCTTGTCCTGATTGATCTTCGCTTGCCTGATATTAGCGGTCACGACGTGATATGCAGCGCCCGTGAGCAGGGAATTTCGACGCCCATGATCGTTGTCAGCGGTGAAAGCGAAATCGATGCCGCGATTCTGGCGCTGCGGCTTGGCGCCCTTGATTTTGTCCGCAAGCCGATCGAGCCCGAGTTCTTGATCTACGCTGTCAACCGTGCGCTGGCGCAATGCGCGCTGCAGCGCGAGCACCACTTGGCGCAGCATCAGATCAACCGTTCCGAGCGATTGCATCGTTTTCTGATTGATGCTTCACCCGACATTATTTTCATCCTCGACCAGAATGGGCGCGTCTCCTTCGTCAATGATCGAATGAAGGCGCTACTGGGTCTGGAGGACAAGGCCGTGCTTGGGCGTCATTTTTCGCGTCTGGTGCATGCGCATGATCGTGAACGGGCGCGCTATGCCTTCAGTGCGCAGAAATTGTCGGAAACCGCGATGCACAGCTTTGAACTGCGCCTCAAAAGTCATGCCGACGTCAGCGGTTTTCGCTACTTCGAAGTCAATCTGGCGGTGATTGGGCTGCCCGAAGACGAATCCGGTAATGAAACTGCAGATCAGGATCACTACTATGGAGTTGCGCGCGATACCACGGCGCGCAGAGAAGTCGAGGCGCTGGCCAATTACCAGGCCAATCACGATGCGCTGACCGGTTTGCCGAACCGGAATCTGTTCCGCGATCATCTTGCGTTGGCGTTGATCCGAGCGCGCAGAAATAGTGAACAGATCGCGGTGCTGCACCTGAATCTGGACCGTTTCAAACACATCAACGATTTGTTTGGTCATGCCAGGGCGGATGAGTTGTTGCGCCAGGTGGGGGAGCGCATCCAGCGTTGCCTGCGCGGCGGCGATACGCTGGCCCGCTTCGTCGGCGACGAATTCCTTTTGCTGAACTCGTTTATCTGGTCGGAACAGGATGTCCTGCAGATCGTTGATCGGATCAATCAGGAATTTGCCGCCCCGTTCCAGGTTGCCGACAAGTCAGCCCATCTTTCGGTAAGCGCCGGCATCGCGTTGTTCCCGACGCATGGCGATACCGCCGATGCGCTGATTCGCCACGCCAATATCGCGCTCTATCACGGTCGTTTGTCAGGTAACAAAGGTCACTCGTTCTTCATGCCCGAGATGGGTGAAAGCACGGATCAGCGCCTGCAATTGCAAAGTGAGTTGCGCCAAGCCATCGACCAGAATCAGTTTGTCCTGTTCTATCAACCGCAGGTGGGTTTGAAGGATCGTTGCATCCGCGGCGTCGAAGCGCTGATTCGCTGGAATCATCCGCAACGCGGTCTGTTGCAACCAGGTGATTTCCTGCAACTGGCGGAAGAGGCTGATTTGATCGGCAGCCTGGATGAATGGGTGACGCGCGATGTCTGCAAGACGTTGCGGGTATGGCAGCGAGAAGGCATCGCGCCACCGCGGGTTGCCATCAATATCTCGCCGCGTCATCTAGAAGAGAATGATTTCGTCGCGAAATTCATCGCTTTGTTGACCGAGTACGGGATCGACCCGACCTTGATTGAGGTTGAACTAACCGAAAACCTGTTCATTCGCGATCCGAGCATGGTGGCGCGCAAGTTGCAGACCCTGGCGGCGCATGGCGTGATGATCGCCATCGATGACTTCGGCACCCAGTATTCATCCCTCAGCTATCTACAGAAATTCCCCATCCATACCCTCAAGATCGACAAATCGTTCGTCTGGGAAATCGATCGCGAGTACCGCCAGCACGCCATCATCAAGGCGATCATCTCGATTGCACATGGCCTGGACCTGAACCTGGTTGCGGAAGGCGTGGAAACGGATGAACAACTTCGATTCCTGGAAATCCAGGGCTGCGACGAAATCCAGGGGTATCTGATCAGCAAGCCTCTACCCAAGGAGGCGCTGGAAGGCTTGCTGCGCCAGGAGAAGCAAACCTGACGCGGGTTCGGCGCAACGGTGAAGTTGCGCTTTATGTCGGTTACCTTTCCTTGAATTGACTATGACATGACTTGCAGGTGTCGTAGACCTCGAAATAGGCTTTGTTCGCCACTTCCATATTCTTTGTTTTGGCCGCCGCATTCAGTTGCTCGGTTGCCGCGATGAACGCCAGTTTTTTCTGCTCGAACTCGTCAGCCTGACTCCAGACCACTTCCTTCGCTCTGGTCGGTGGATAGTTGGTATCGGCTGAAAAATGCGCCCAGGGATGCTCGCGCTTGATGGTCAATTCGGCTGCGAGCGTCGCGAACCGGTCGGGTTCATAGGTGTCGGTGCGCAGCATGACGCCCATCGGTTCGAACACTTTAAGAATCTCCTGAAACGCGACCTGACGGGTTTTGACCGGTTGCCCGGGGCGAGTGTCCTCAACGTGCGCGTTGCACCCCGATAAACCGACCAGAACCGCACACCAGACAACAACAAAACCTCGTGACATTTCTATCCTTTGAACAATATTGAGAATTTCATCAAGACTAATAAATCACCAACCAGAATGCCGGCATCCAAACTGGCCAGCCATGGAGCAAACCGCGCATTGACACTTCCGCTCGGTATTCGGTTCCTGGTCGCGATCAATCCATCTACGCTTTGAGCAACGCCGCGCGCGCCCGCAACTGGCCGCAGCCGCCATCGATATCCTGCCCGGCCGAATCGCGCAGCCGGCTGAGGATGCCGCACTGATGCAGTCGGCCAGCCATTTCGGAAGCGCGTTGCCAAGAGGGCCGCGCGAAACCGAGACCTTCGTTGCTGTTGTAGGGGATGAAATTCATCATCGCGTACTTGCCTTTGAGTAGTCGGATGATGCCGTCGAGTTCCGCATCGGTGTCATTGACGCCTTGCAGCAGCGTCCACTGATACTGGATCGGATAGCCGGTGGCTCGAGCATAGCCTTCGCCCAGTTCGATCAGTTCATCCGGATCGATGCGCTGCGCCTTGGGCAGCAGATGCGCACGCAGATCGGCGCGCGTGGTGTGCAGCGACAGCGCCAGCGCCGGTTTCACCACACCTGATGGCAAGCGTTCGAAAACCCGCCGATCGCCGACCGTGGAAAACACCAGGTTCTTGTGCCCGATCGCACCTGAGGTACCGAGCAGGTCGATGGCTTCGAGGACGTTGTCCAGGTTGTGCGCCGGTTCGCCCATGCCCATGAACACCACGCGCCTGACCTTGCGCCGGGTGCGTGCCAATGCGACCTGGGCGACGATCTCGCCGCTGCTGAGTTGGCGAATCAAGCCGTTTTGACCGGTCATGCAGAACAAACAGCCGACCGCGCAACCGACCTGGGTCGAAACGCAAACGCCTTCGCGCGGCAACAGCACGCTTTCCACCGTCTGCCCATCCGCCAGCGCAACCAGCAAGCGCGCCGAACCGTCTTCCGCCGGATGTTCAGAAGCCAGCCGCGCCAACCCGTTCAGATCGGCGATCAAACCCGGCAGCGCGTTACGTAACGCCAGCGGCAGGAAATCTTCGGCGCGGCGGTGGCGCGTATCGAGTGATCGAACTTGCGTCCAGGCGCGCAGCACGCGCTGTTCATGGCAAACTTTGGCGCCCAAGCTGCGCAATTGCTGACGGAGGTGTTCAATGCGCATGGCGCGAGTGCTTCAGGCAG
>CAZUSF010000202.1:0-5004 GCA_964623355.1 uncultured Thiobacillus sp.
GCGGCGCGCTTCTCCGGGTCTTTCAATACGGCGTAGGCCTCGCCCAGTTCCTTGAAGCGGGTTTCGGCATCGGCGGCCTTGCTCACGTCCGGGTGATATTTGCGCGCCAGCTTGCGGTAGGCGCGCTTGATTTCATCCTGCGTAGCGCTGCGCGGCAGGTCGAAGGTGGCGTAGTAATCCTTGAACTTCATGACGCCACCGACGGTTAGGGTTTGTCGCCCTTCGCCGCATCCTGAACCTGCTCACCCGCATTTTCGATCTTCTCTCCGGCCTTCTCCGCCGCGTCATCGACTGCCTGGCCGGCTTTTTCCACTGGACCGGCTTTCGGCTGACCGAAATTCTCGACCGCCTGGTCAACTTCCTTGCCGGCTTTCTCCAGCGGGCCTTCCGGTTTTTCGCAGCCGGGCAGCGCGAAGAAACATGCGCTCACAATCAGAAATGCCCTGACGCTCTGACCGAATTTCATCTGTTTCATGATTTTTTCCTCCTGTTTCAATGGTCATCAGACCGGTTAATTAATCAGTTGATTGGTCGGTGAAATGGACAGTGAATTGGCCGCTCAATAGCGCGGTTTCACTTGCAGTGTGTTGATCACTTCCTTTACGCCCCCTACCGATTCCGCCAGGGCTCGAGTTCGATCGAAGCCGGCTTGCGAATCGACCGATCCGGTCAAGGTCACGACACCCTTCTTGGTGTCAACGCTGATGCGCAGGGTTTTGAGTCCGGGTTCCGAATAGATGGCGCTTTTGACTTTGGTCGTAATTTCCGCATCGTCCAGGGCAATGCCGGCTGCGTCGCTTTTCTCGTGATATTTTTCACCTACCGTATCGACGGTGTTTTCGATCTTCTCACCGGCGCGATTCGCCGCGTCGTCCAGCTTTTTACCTGCGGTTTCGGCCGGCCCCGGTTGATCGCAAGCGGCAAGACCGGCCGCGAGCAGCAGCGAAATGCCGAGTAATTTGAAATGCTCCAATCCGTTCATTCTGTTTTCCTTCTCTGGTAGTTCAGGCTTTGGCAAAAACGCGGTTGTCCTGTTTGAAGCCGATTGCAGCCGATGACCGGGTTATTTCGGGTAGTTGAAGATGATGTTGACCCGGCGGTTTTCCTGTTGCCCTTCCAGGCTGGTGTTGTAGGCGACGCGTCGGGTCTCACCGAATCCTTCGACGGCCAGCCGCGAACGCGCGATGCCAAATTTTTCGACCAGTGCGTTGAGCACGTTCTCGGCGCGCTGGCGGGAGATTTCCATCGCCAGTTCAGGCGTCGCCTGCAGATTGGCGGTATGACCTTCCACTGTTGCGGTGAGCAGGGGTTTTGCCTGCATCAAATTCGCCACCTTGCCCAGAGCCGCGTTGTAGTCCGGTTTGAGGTCGGCCTTGTTCTGGTCGAACTCGATCAGCAAGGCCATGGTGAGCCGAGCCGGAATCACCGTCAGTCCCGCGACATCGGTCACACAGGCAATTACGGCATCAATCCGCCGATTCATCCGTTTGCCCAGTTCGCTGTCATTCGGAACCAGTGGGCGCGTTTCACCGTAGCCCACAGCCGCCATCCGGGCCGGCGGGATATGGAGGATTTTCTCCAGGTAGTGCACCACGCTGTCCGCCCGCCGCCAGGACAGCGCCATGTTGTATTCCGGCGTGCCGACGTCATCGGTGTGACCTTCAATCAAGGCGAAGCTGCCCGGGTGTTGGGTCAGGAAAGCGCCCAGCGCGGCAAGCTTCTCGATCTCTTCGCGCTGAATTTCGTCCTGGTCGATTTCAAATTGAAAGTCGAGGATGGCGCAGTACTGTTGGGTCAGCGCCGGCACCGGCACGACGACCAGCACGGGTTCCAACGCGATGTTGGCTGACGGCGTGTCTCCCAGCGCGGGTGTCGTCACGCCGGATGCAGGGGTAACCGCTTCAGTCACCTCACAAGGGATGCCCAATAACTCGCGGGCGGGGCAGCCGATGGTCCTGTAAAGGGTGTAACCGATCGTCATCCCGGTCGGGCTGGCACGGTTGGAGGGATCATAAAAACGGCCGTCCGCTGCTTGTGCGGTGACCGCGCCAACCGCAATCAAAGCCACTGCAAGCTGGCAGAAAAGCAAAGGGGTCGAACGCATGATGAGCCTCCTGAATATGACGGCATGCAATGCGCCAGGCGCATCACATGTCGTTCATGCTTAGCCGCGTTATTTGCGGTATTTACTTGCTGATCTCGTGGCCGATGATGCCGCCGACAGCCGCGCCGCCGGCAGTCCCGAGGCCGCTACCACCGGTCAGGATGGCGCCGCCGATCGCGCCCGCACCGGCGCCGATGGCGGTGTTCTTATCCTGTGCCGACATACCGGCACAGCCACCCAGGCCTAGCAGCATCCCTGCCGCTATCGTGCTAAAGACTAATTTCTGCATTGATTTCATGGCATTACCTCTTTGTAAACGTTGTCTTACCGGACTTCATGCTGAACCCGCACGGCTTATCATTTGCCGTAACGCGCTTTGGCATCTTTTACGCAAACATCCTTTGCATTGCCGGCCAGGCCGTCGCACTTTTCCTTGGCGACCTTGTACTGGGCTTCAACCTTGCTGGCGGTAGCGTCCTTTTCCGCGTCGGCGGCCTTGCTGTTCGCTTCGACCCGCGCTTCGCCGGTTTTTTGGTTGGCCGTGGCACGCGCGGCGGAGGTTTTCATTTGCGCTTTGGCGTCGGCTTTGGCGATGGTCTGCGCAGCCTTGGCTTCCTTCACACAAACATCCTTCGCGTTGCCGGCCAGGTCGTCGCATTTTTCATTGGCGACTGAATAGACGGCCTCTGCTTTGGCGATCCGCAACTGATAAAGGCTATCGCGGGTGAGCTTGTAGCTGTCTTCCAGCTCGGCTTTGGCCACGTTTTCCTTGCCTTTGGCTTCAGCCACGCAGATATCTTTCGGATTGCCGGCCAATGCCGAGCAGGCCGACTTGGCTAGCTTGTACTCGGCGGTAATCTTGTCATTGCCGGCCTTGTAATCGTCTTTTGAAATGCCCGCAGCCATCGGGCCGGTGCTGAAGGCAAAGCCGAGTGTCAGTGCCAGCGCAGTGATATTGAAATGATTCATCTGTGTTCCTTGGTGAGATAGGCTGCGGAACGAAGCATCGGCATGCTTGCCGGACACTCGCTTATCTTTGCCAGCGTGCAAAAACTGCACGCAAATTGGCTCTGATATCCCAAGGTTATGGAGCTCGCTTGGCGCTGTCTGTCTGCTGGCGTACATAAGACCGGAATGCAGCCTACGATTCCAAAGTCCGACAGCAGCCGTAGGGCGGAAAAGCCGGCGGCTTTATGCCGGCGCCTTCCGCCGCATGATTCCAACTGTTGTGCATTCGGCGGAAGGCGCGATAAGGCCGCTTTTCCGATAAGGCCGCTTTTCCGCCCTACGTGGGCTGGCGTACATAATCCCGGCTATCAGATGTGACAGGCCGTGTATGTGCGTTACCGCACGTTAGAAAAATATTGATTACCTATAATCAATGCGTCTGATTAATCGGTGTGACCGTGCTGGTCAGTGCTTTCGAATAAGTATTATGAAAATGCGAGGAGGAGAACTCATGATTTGCCCCCATGACCCCCGTCAGAACCAGCTGCTCGCCGCGCTGCCTGCGGTGGAAGCCGAACACCTTTTTCCGCATCTGGAGTGGGTGCCGATGCCACTCGGGGATGTCTTGTATGAGTCCGGCATGCCGATGCGCCACGTCTATTTCCCCACCACGGCTATCGTCTCGCTGCTCTATGTCATGGAGGATGGCGCATCGGCCGAGATCGCCATCGTCGGCAACGAGGGCGTGGTCGGCGTTTCGCTGTTCATGGGCGGCGAAACCACCACCAACCGCGCCGTGGTGCAAAGTGCCGGCCATGCTTACCGATTAAACGGGCGCTGGATGAAAGACGAGTTTTGCCGCGCCGGTGAGATGCAGCATCTTTTGCTGCGCTACACCCAGGCGCTGCTGACCCAGATGGCGCAGACGGCGGTGTGCAACCGCCATCACACGCTGGAGCAGCAGTTCTGCCGCTGGCTGCTGATGAGCCTGGACCGATTGCCCGGCAATGAACTGGTGATGACCCAGGAGCTGATCGCCAACATGCTGGGCGTGCGCCGCGAAGGCGTCACCGAGGCCGCCGGCAACGTGCAGAAAGCCGGTTTGATCACTTACCACCGCGGCCATATCACCGTGCTCGATCGGGCCGGCCTGGAAGCACGCACCTGCGAGTGTTACGCCGTGGTCAAGAAGGAATTCGACCGCTTGCTGCCGCATCGGGCTGAGTCAGGCGCCTCGGCCTCGCCTGCGACCCTTCATTCAGCGTTATTACAGTCGCGCACAAGGACAACGCCATGAAACAGAAAATCGATTGGATCGAAAAACGCCACGCCCTGCGCAGGGAGGCGGACACGATGTTGTCCAGCGTCTCTCCGGCGCTTGCCGAAGGCAAACCCATGGATGTCTTGTTGCATGAACTCCTGGTGCACAAGGTTGAACTGGAGATGCAGGTCGAGGAATTGAAACGCGCCCACACGGAAATGGAAGCGGCGCGAGATCATTATGCGGAGTATTACGAGTTTGCCCCGGTCGGCTATTTCGCCATCAACCGGGATGGCCTGATCAGCGAAGTCAATCTGAATGGGGCGGTATTGCTGGGTGTCGACCGCGCCGCGCTGATCAATCGCCGCATGGCGGAATTCATTTCTGGGCAGGACAGGGATCGTTGGCATAGCCTGATTCCCACCCTGCTGGACGCTGCCGAAATCGAGCGTACGGTGTTCATGCTCAAGATGCAGCGCGCCGATGGCACCTCGTTCAATGCCTATTTCGATTGCCAATCCCGCCAATCCATGCCGGATGGGCGGCCGGTTTTGCCGCCGGTATTGCATTTCGCGCTATTCGATGTCAGCAAGATCATGCAAGCCGAGATGCAAATGCGGCAGATACGGGAAGTGCGCAAGGCAGAGGCTGGCTCGCTAGGATGAGGTAGGAGCGTCCGCTTGCGGCGCGA
>CAZUSF010000203.1:0-4942 GCA_964623355.1 uncultured Thiobacillus sp.
CCTAACTCGTTGATTCTTTGGGGCGATGGATGGGGATCGAACCCACGACCACCGGAATCACAATCCGGTGCTCTACCAACTGAGCTACCACCGCCATTGAACTGGCCTGCCCGACAGGGATCGAACCTGTAACCCCCAGCTTAGAAGGCTGGTGCTCTATCCAATTGAGCTACGGGCAGTTTCCCGCGGGCATTCGGAGAATCTATAGCCGGGAACTATATGGTCGGGGTGAGAGGATTCGAACCTCCGACATCTTGCTCCCAAAGCAAGCGCGCTACCGGGCTGCGCTACACCCCGAAGGCGCAGAAATATAACCGTGCAAAGGGGAAAAAGCAACGACGCTTGGTCACCATTCGCTAGAATTCAACGTTTTATTTCTTGCGCACATTTTTTTCGCGCCATTTCGCCATGACCGCCCGCTTAATTGATGGCAAATCACTTGCCGACAGCCTGATCATAGACATCAAGAACCAGGTCGATGCCCGTTTGGCAGCCGGCATGCGCGCACCGGGGCTGGCGGTCATCCTGCTTGGTGAAGATCCCGCTTCCAGCATCTATGTCCGCAACAAGCGCCTGGCATGCGAAAAATCCGGTGTCATTTCCATCTCGCACGACTTGCCGGCAACCACCTCGCAAGCTGATCTGCTGGCGTTGATCGACGCATTGAACCTGGATCCGAGTGTGGATGGCATTCTGGTGCAGGCACCGTTGCCAGCTCACATCGATGCCGAAACCGTGGTGGAGCGCATTCTGCCCGGCAAGGATGTTGATGGCTTTCATCCCTACAACGTTGGCCGCCTGGCCGTGCGCAACCCGCTGCTGCGCTCGTGCACGCCGTATGGCGTGATGCGTTTGCTGGCCAGCACCGGTGAGACCTTGCGCGGCAAACATGCGGTGGTTGTCGGCGCATCCAATCATGTCGGACGCCCGATGGCGCTGGAACTGCTGCTGGCCGGTTGCACGGTCACCATCTGCCACTCTGCCACCGTTGACCTGCCTGGCCATGTTGCACAGGGGGATATCGTGGTGGCTGCGGTGGGACGTCCGGAGATGGTTCAGGGCGCCTGGATCAAGCCCGGCGCGATCGTGATCGACATCGGCATCAATCGGCTGGATGACGGCCGCCTGGCGGGCGATGTCGAGTTCAAGGCCGCTCTCGACACGGCCGGCTGGATTACACCAGTGCCTGGCGGCGTCGGACCGATGACCGTCGCGACCTTGTTGCAGAACACGCTGGAAGCGGCTTTAAAACATTGATATTCCCAAAGCACTGACCGTAGCGATCAGCGCGGCCTGAACCGTGTCGATCGCGCCTGCATCAGGCCAACCAGGCTTGCACTCGTGCCATATCAACCACACCGCGCTCGTCTTTGCCGGAAGCATCCAGACGTAGATAGGGTTGATCAGGCTCGCCCAAGTCGGTCAACACGGCCAACGCACCGGTGAAGTCATGCTCCTGCGTGTAGTCATTGATGGTGACCACGGTGCGCAGATTCGCCCCCAGGGATGACCGAATACCGTTCTCGGAATCTTCAAATGCCAGGCATTCATCCGGTGCCAGGCCAAGTTGCTGCATGGCCCAGACGTAAATATCCGGCGCCGGCTTCTTCGCCGGCACGATGTCACCAGCGGCAATGACCTGAAACCATTCCGGGCCATCCGGCGCCAGGCTGTGGCGCAGTAGCTCGATCACATTTTCCGGCGTGGTCGTTGTCGCCACGCCCAGGATCAAACCTTGCTCGCGCGCTTCCATCAGCAATCGCTTGACGCCAGGCCGAAGCGGAATGCCACCCTGCCCCAGCATGCGGGTGTAATGCGCAGTTTTTGCCTTGTGCAGCGCAGCCACCATGGCATCGAAATCAGCCGGTTTGACGTAATCGGGACGAAAGTTTTCGACGTAATATTTCATCCGCTCCTTGCCGCCGGTAACCGCCAGGAGTTGGCCGTAGAGGGCCACATCCCAGTCCCAGTCGAGACCGAACTCCTTGAAAGCCAGATTGAATGCCGGACGATGTCCGTCACGTTCGGTATCAGCCAGTGTTCCATCAACGTCGAAAAGCAGTGCTTTGAGCATGAGATTCCTTGAAAGAAGCGTTTATTCAAATGTTTAGCGGCAGGTAGAATGCGCATTTTACCTGTATGCGGAATCTCTTATGAATGCAGCCGCTGAAGAAATCCATGAGTTTGACGCCATCTTCAATGGCACGCTTTACAGCCTGTTGTCCTGGAAACAACTGAGCGCATTCTGGGCGAAGATCGACCCGGAAGCGGGCTGGTATCTATACGCGATCGGCGAGGAGCGTCCGCTTGCGGCTGCCGACGCAGAGCATGTGACGGCTTTTATCCGCGAAATCGATGCACTGCTGCACAAAGAACACCATGAAGACTATTGCGGCATTGTGTACGCCGACCATCTCGACAAACCCAGCCTGATCAAAATCTATGATCCCAACCATCTCGGCACATCTTGCGGGTCAAGCAAGAACCGGATTCTTCCAGGTTGGGTGATGTCGCTGACGCCGCCAAGTGATCTGTCGCCGACCCACTCGGTGCCGCAGAACCGCAAGCGCTGGTGGCAAGGCTTCCGGACTTTGATCGGCGCGGATTGAATGGCATAAGACAGTCAACCAAGAATCCAGGCAGTAATAATAAAAAAGCGACCCGAGGGTCGCTTTTTTCTTGGGACGTTTGCTGTGCTTATGCAGCGTCGACCGGTGTTTCAATTGCCGCAGCAACCGGCACTTCGATCAAGGCTTTCATCGACAACCGCATGCGGCCTTTTTCGTCGGTTTCCAGCACTTTCACTTGCACAGCCTGGCCTTCTTTCAGGTGGTCGGAAACCGCATTGACGCGCTGATGGGCAATCTGGGAGATATGCAGCAGACCATCCTTGCCCGGCAACACGTTGACGATGGCGCCAAAATCGAGAATCTTCAGCACGGTACCGGCATAGGTCCGGCCAACTTCAACTTCAGCGGTAATGTCTTCGATCCGCTTCCTGGCCAGTTCACCGGCTTCGGTGCTGGTGCAAGCGATCTTGATGTTGCCGCTTTCATCGATATCGATCTGGGTGCCGGTTTCTTCGGTCAATGCGCGAATCGTGGCGCCGCCCTTGCCGATCACATCGCGAATCTTCTCCGGATTGATCTTCATGGCGAGAATACGCGGCGCAAAGGCACTCATTTCGTGCGGACTGGCTTCGGCCTGGTCCATGATGCCCAGGATATGCATGCGGGCTTCTCTTGCCTGTGTCAGCGCAACCTGCATGATTTCCTTGGTGATACCCTGGATCTTGATGTCCATCTGCAGCGCGTTGACCCCATTCTTGGTACCCGCCACCTTGAAGTCCATATCGCCAAGGTGATCTTCGTCGCCCAGGATGTCAGTCAGCACCGCGAAACGGTTGCCGTCCTTGATCAGACCCATCGCGATACCGGCAACGTGATCCTTCATCGGCACACCAGCATCCATCATGGCCAGACTGCCGCCGCAGACGGAAGCCATGGATGAGGAACCGTTCGATTCGGTGATTTCGGACACCACGCGGATGGTGTAGCCAAATTCTTCCTTGCTCGGCAGACAAGCTGCCAGGGCACGTTTGGCCAGACGACCATGACCCACTTCGCGGCGCTTGGGTGCACCCATGCGCCCCGTTTCGCCGGTAGCGTAGGGAGGCATGTTGTAGTTGAGCAGGAAATGCTCGCTGTAATTGCCGGTCAAGGCTTCAATCGTCTGCTCGTCGCGGCCGGTACCCAAGGTTGCGACAACCAGGGCTTGCGTCTCGCCGCGAGTGAACAGGGCGGAACCGTGAGCCCGCGGCAACACGCCAGTGCGGATGGTGATCGGGCGCACAGTACGCGTATCACGACCATCGATGCGCGGCTCGCCGGCCAGAATGCGGCTACGCACCACCTTGGCTTCGAGGGTATGGAACATGTCCTTCACCACGTTGGCCTGGGTGGTATTCATGTCCGAGGTGATCAGTTCAGCAAACACGCGACTGCGGATGGCATCCACTTCAGTTTGACGGGCTTGCTTCTGCTTGATCGAGTAGGCCGCCGAAAGCGCATCGGCGCAAAGACCGTTCATTTTTTCCAGCAGCGCGGCATCGGTTTCCGGCGCCGACCAATCCCAGGCATCCTTGCCGCATTCATCGGCCAGTTCGTTGATGGCATCGATAACCACCTGCATCTGTTCGTGGCCGAACACCACGGCGCCCAGCATCACGTCTTCGGGCAACTGATCCGCTTCCGACTCAACCATCAGCACAGCACTTTCTGTACCCGCGACGATCAGATCAAGCTTGCTCGACTTGAATTCGGTGGTGGTCGGATTCAGCACGTACTCACCGTTGAGGTAACCCACACGTGCCGCGCCAACCGGGCCGTCGAACGGCAGACCGGACAGCGCCAGGGCAGCGGAGGCGCCAATCAACGCGGGAATATCGGAATCGACTTCCGGATTGGCGGATATCACCGTGGCGACAACCTGTACTTCATTGAAGAAGCCATCCGGGAACAGTGGGCGAATCGGACGATCGATCAGGCGGCTGATCAGGGTTTCCTTGGTCGAGTTATTCGACTCGCGCTTCAGGAAACCTCCCGGGATACGGCCAGCGGCATAGGCCTTTTCCTGGTAATCGACAGTCAGCGGAAAGAAATCCTGGCCGTCCTTCACTTCGGTTTTCGCCACCACGGTGACCAGCACCACAGTGTCGTCCATATTCACCACGACGGCGCCGTCTGCCTGGCGAGCGATTTCGCCCGTTTCCAGGGTGACTGTATGACGCCCATACTGGAATGACTTCTTGACTGGATTCACGCTGCTCTCTTCCTAATCTGTCTGCTTACGGATACCACGCTGGATGCTGCATCTGTCGACGCAATCGAGTGGCGCAATCGAATGCTCGCCCCGCACGGGGCATGCATGCATGACTGACTGA
>CAZUSF010000204.1:0-4932 GCA_964623355.1 uncultured Thiobacillus sp.
GCACACGCAGCCGGTGATTGCGCTTGATCGACAGCAGATGCAGCACCACTGCAAAGCGCTTGCCGTCCCAGCCACCGTCCTTGTAGGCCGAGTAATCGACGCCGCACAAGTCGATCATCAGATCGAACGCCAGGCTGGCGTCATCGCGCAAGGTCAGCGCGACTTCAAGCCAATCTTCCGGCGCCACCTCGATCGTCGCCTCGTCCAGCGCAACACCGGCCTTGACGATCTTGTCGCCCAGGACGTCTTGCACACGTTCCAGCAGGGTTTCCGGGGTTATCGGCATAAGCAGGGCATAAGCGTGACGAAGTCAGTTTCCATCAACGGGCAATGGTATTGGTACGACGGATTTTCTTCTGCAACTGGATCAGGCCGTACAGCAACGCCTCGGCCGTCGGCGGGCAGCCCGGCACGTAGATGTCGACCGGCACGATGCGGTCACAACCGCGCACCACCGAATAGGAGTAATGGTAGTAACCGCCGCCATTGGCACAGGAGCCCATCGAAAGCACCCAGCGCGGCTCGGCCATCTGGTCATACACCTTGCGCAACGCCGGCGCCATCTTGTTGCACAGCGTACCTGCAACGATCATCAGATCGGACTGGCGCGGACTCGGACGGAACACGATGCCGAAGCGGTCAAGGTCATACCGTGAAGCGCCGGCCTGCATCATTTCGATGGCGCAGCAAGCGAGACCGAAGGTCATCGGCCAGAGCGAACCGGTGCGGGTGTAATTCACCACGGCATCGACCGTGGTGGTGACGAAGCCTTTTTCGAGGACGCCTTCGATGCTCATCTCAAATCACTCCCAATCCAGCGCGCCCTGCATCCACTCGTAGATGAAACCGACGACGAGGATGCCGAGGAAAACCACCATGGAGAGGAAACCGAACAGGCCGATGTCTTCCAGCACGATGGCCCAGGGAAACAGGAAGGCAATTTCCAGATCGAACAGAATGAACAGGATGGCGACCAGGTAATAGCGCACATCGAACTTCATGCGCGCGTCCTCGAACGCCTCGAAGCCGCACTCGTAAGGCGAGAGCTTTTCCGCGTCGGGCTTGTGCGGCGCCAGCACGAAACCGGCAACCATAGGCCCGATACCGACCGCCAGGCCCACCAGAATAAACATCAGAACCGGAAAATAATTTTCGAGCATGTGTTTCCCGAAATGCACGCAGCAGTCATGCCAAGAGGCGGCGAGTCTAGGCTTTCGGGAAACTTACGTCAAGGCGACAAAAAACAAAAAACCCATTGATATCAATGGGTTATTAATAATAAGACAGGGGATATAAAGAAATTAAATGGTGCCGACGGCGAGACTCGAACTCGCACGACTTTCGTCACTGCCCCCTCAAGACAGCGTGTCTACCAATTTCACCACGTCGGCATTACCTGACACGCCAAAAACCCGGCGCGCTTTCAACAAACCTCTCTTACTTGGGTATTGCACCCGATTTATCCGCACCATTCAAAGGTGCGGCCGGCATTGCCGGTTGCGGCACCGCCGGTTGTTGAACCACCGGCTTGATTGCCACTTCATGCTTCTGACTGGAAAAATAGGTCAAGCCGAGGCTGGTCAGAAAGAACAGGGTCGCCATTACTGCGGTGGCGCGCGACATGAAATTCGCCGAGCCACTGGCCCCGAACAAGCTGCCGGAAGAGCCGCTACCGAACGCAGCGCCCATATCGGCGCCTTTGCCATGTTGCAGCAGCACCAAGCCAACCACCGTAATGGCGACCAGGATATGTACGATCCAAAGCAAAAATTCCATCTTTATTCCTATGCCGCGCGGCAAATCGCCAGAAACTCATCCGCAACCAGCGCCGCACCACCGATCAGGCCGCCATCAATATCCGGCTGACCAAGCAACTCGACTGCATTGGCCGCTTTCATGCTGCCGCC
Organism: uncultured Thiobacillus sp.; assembly: GCA_964623355.1. Taxonomy (GTDB): domain Bacteria; phylum Pseudomonadota; class Gammaproteobacteria; order Burkholderiales; family Thiobacillaceae; genus PFJX01. The sequence continues at coordinate 1,908 of CAZUSF010000204.1, forward strand.
ATACTGAATGACCAGACCTTCGGCCACGCCCGCATCCAGCGCGCGCACCTTGCCGCGAATGAACGCATGCACTGCCTGCGCCTGTTCCGGGCTGGCGGTCTTGCCAGTGCCAATCGCCCAAACCGGCTCGTACGCGACAACCGCTTTAGCCAGCGAAGAGACACCACATTTCTCGATCACCGCATCCAGCTGACGGGCGACGACGCTTTCGGTGATACCAGCCTCGCGTTCGTCCAGCGTCTCGCCGACACACAGAATCGGAATCAGGCCAGCGGCTTGCGCAGCGGCGTACTTGTCAGCCACCAGCGCATCGCTTTCACCATAAATGGCGCGGCGCTCGGAGTGCCCGACAATGACGTAAGTGCAAGCGAAATCCTTCAGCATGCTGGCCGACACTTCACCGGTAAAGGCACCCTTGGCCTGCTGGCTCATGTTTTGCGCACCCCAGGCGATGTTGCTGCCGGTCAGCTTGGCTTGCGCCTGGGCCAGATAGGGAAACGGCACACAAACCGCCACGCCAGCCTTGACGCTGCCCATACCGGACAGCAAACCGGACAGCAGTGCTTCGTTTTCAGCCAGGTTGCCGTGCATTTTCCAATTGCCGGCGACGAGTTTGCGACGCATTGGGTTTCCCCCTTGATAAAAGGCCGTGGATATTAAGTGGGAACCGCGCCGTGGTCAATCAACAACGCTTGCGTGGCCATCATCTCGGCACCGGCTTGAGCCAGGTTTTGACCGCTTGGGCCACCCAATCGCCTGCATCCAGCGTCAGATCATGCCCGGCGCTGGGATGCAGGAAAAAATCCGCATCCCAGGCGCGCGCCAGCCGATCTGAACAATCCGGATGCACCATGCGATCGCCCGCGCCCGCCAAAAACAATAGCGGCACCGCCGGTTTTTCCAGCGCCTTGAAACGTGCAGCGGCAACCAGCTGACGCAACGCACCGATGCGTGAAACCGGGCATTCCCGCGCATAGGCCACCCAATCCGGCAGCACCGCCTGCAACTCCGCGGCGCGCGCGCTGGTGAGCTGCAGAATGGCGCTTTCCCGCGCCATCCCGCGTGCCGGAATCAGCCGAAGCAAGGTCGGCCAGCCGCGCGGCCGAAGGCGATCGAAAAACGGGCTGTAAGGCCGCAGGCTGGTGCTCATCAACACCGCCGCGCGGCATTCCTGCGGATAGCGCAACGCCCAGGCCAACGCCACCATGCCACCCAACGACAACGCAAGAAGATGGTAAGGCGGCGCACTGCCTTGATCGCGCAACTGTTGGCGACAGGATTCCATCATCTCGTTCACGCTGAGCGGGCTAATCAATCCATGCAGGCGACCATTGCCGGGTAGATCGGGCGTCAGAATCTTCATCTCGGCCGCTTCACCATGGAACGCAGCGCGGAAACGGTCGGGGAAATCGCCCCAATGCCGCGCCTCGCGGGTCAAGCCACGCAGGAAAACCCAGGTTGTCATGAATTTGCCTTCCAGCCATACCACTCGATCAGCGCCAACTTTTTGTGGCGAAGACGATCACTGCCGTGCGGCAGCCAGTTATCGCCACCACACACTGCACGTGCAAGAAAATCCAGCCACAGCAGATGCTGGCGCAGGATGCGATGCAGACGATGACCGGGACGCGGATTGAACAAACCCTGGCGGGAAAACAATTGGGTCGGGTTCTTCTTCACCCAGAGCCAGGAACCCATTTCCAGCGTCAGCGGCAGAAACACCCGCTCGGGCCCGGCTACGGCGCGTGCGTTGAGGTAGAAATGATCCCAAAGATCGCCGTGCGTCAGGTACTGCCGGCTTTGCGGCTCCACCACATAGTTGTGGGTGGGATAGGTTTGCTCGAACAACTCCTTCAGCGCGTGGACTTCCGGCAGGTTGGGAAACGGTTTTGCCGTATGCGCATAGGGAAACCAGATGCGATCGCGGGCGCCAAAGCCGGAATGACAATCCAATGCCAGACTGAAGCGACGGTGGGCCAGCTCTTCCTCCACCACCCGCAAAAGCAACTGGCTTTCGGGTTGCATGGGAGCATCCAAGACCCCGCGATACCAGGCAAGTTTCGGACTGAAGCGCTGGCCGCCGAGAAAGAACGGCACCTTCTCTTGTGCATCGAGCGGTGCGTTACGCATCAGGTCGACACCGTCCGGATTGCATCGTGTATTGCGCAACATGCCGCCCGGATTGGCCAACGGCACAAACACCATGCGCAGCATCTCAAGTTGCCGATGCAGCAAGGGATCCCATTTCAGTCGATTGATCAGCCCACGCAGATAGACCAGCAAAACCCGGGTGCCAATCCGCTCCAGTCCATGCACACCGCCGAAATAACCGATTGCCGGCAGACCTGGATCCGGATTGCCCAGTGTCAGGACATGGATGGGCAAAGACTTTCCATCGACCTCGACCGTATGCCCGATGCGCGCCGACAAAGACGCGGGAGCTTCATCAAGCAAGCGATTGAGTTCAACGAGTTCGGGTAAGTGGTGTTGCATCGGTTATGAATTAAATTCGAGACCGCCGTTGAACGCACCTGGAACAACATGCGGCCCACGACTGAGACAAGGAATTGGCGCACTGCGACGCACTGCGGTAGAACCGGTGCGAATAGGCTCATTCCAGAATGGCACTTACTTAAGCGCAAAACGACTTAAAAAAACACAATCATCATTGCCGCGAATGCGGGAATCCAGGCGTGGCAAAAACAACTCCGTCACCCCGGCGAAAGCCAGGGGCCAGTGTGGCGGGCTCAAGAAAATTAACAGTTTCTGGTTCCCGGCCTAAGCGGGGTGACGGTTATTTTGAAATTTTCACGTTTTTCGACACCCCGTTAAAGCGCTACGGCTCCGCTCCCCACTATGCGGCGGCGAATACGGCAAAAAAGGAACTCGCCCGGGCCGATTTTGATTTCACCAAAACTTCGCAAGCTCGTTTTCGCTATCGACGACCAAAGTCCTACAGGCTGCTACCCCCCAACAACCCCGCCATCCTCACGCGTAATCACCACGGTCGCCGAACGCGGGTAGC
>CAZUSF010000205.1:0-4923 GCA_964623355.1 uncultured Thiobacillus sp.
GGCCTCAATGGCGCCGCGCTGGCCAGCGCGTTGAAAAACGGGCCGCACAGCGTCGCCCTGGTCGAGCCGCAGCCACCCGCCCCCATCGGCCCGGAGAGTGTCTGGGACAGCCGCATCTACGCTTACAGCCCGGGCAACGTCGAATGGCTGCGCAGCCTTGGCGGATGGCGTGAGCCGGTGCGGGCGCAAGCGGTTTACGCGATGAAGATTCATGGCGACACCGCCGGCCGCCTGACCTTCGACGCGATCGACGCCGGCCTGCCGGAACTGGCCTGGATTGCCGAAAACAGCCGCCTGCAAAGCGCGCTCTGGCAGACCTTGATTGGGCATCCGAATGTTCGCTTGCTGAATACGCCCGCCAGCGCGGTGACCTGGGATGCCGGCAACACCCCGCGCCACCAGTTGCACCTGGGCAACGGCGACACGATCAGCGCCGACCTGCTGATCGGCGCCGATGGCGCGCTGTCCTGGCTGCGCACACAGGCCGGCATCGGCTTTGAAGAAGAAGATTACAAACACATCGGCGTCGTCGCCAATTTCGAAACCGAAAAATCGCATCGCGGCAGCGCGTTTCAGTGGTTCCGCACCGATGGTGTGCTCGCCTTTCTGCCACTGCCGGGCAATCGCATTTCGATGGTCTGGTCGACACCGCCGGAACATGCCGCCGAATTGAAGACGTTGCCGCTGGATGAACTGGCACGTCGGGTCACAGAAGCCGGCGCCGGCGCACTCGGCAAGCTGACCTGCATCACGCCAGCCGCCGGCTTTCCGCTCAAGCGTCGACGTGCGCATGAATGGGCAAGGCCCGGCCTGGCATTGATCGGCGATGCGGCACATACCGTGCATCCGTTGGCGGGCCAGGGCGTCAATCTCGGCTTCCGCGATTCACGCCTGCTCGCCGAAGTTCTTGCAAGTGGCGGCAATGCCGGCGAAATCGGCCGCCTGACGGCTTATGCCGCGCGGCGCATGGAAGATGTTGCTTCGATGCAATTCACCACCGGCAGCCTGAAGAAACTTTTTGCGCGTGACGACAGCCTGAGTAGTGCCCTGCGTAACTGGGGCATGAGCTTCGCCAACCAGATTCACCCGATCAACCAGGCATTGACCCGCCACGCAGTCCTTTAAATCGCATCATCCTTTTTGGGAGTTTTCATGAAACACACCCTGTCCGCCTTGCTGCTGGCTTGCATAACCCTATCTTTCACCGCCACTGCCCAGGCGGCAGACAGCGACATCAAGAAATCCATCGAAAGCAGCTTCCCCGGCACCAAGATCACCAGCATCAGCAAATCGCCGATCAACGGTGTTTTCGAAGTGGTCACCCAAAGCCCGCAGGGCCCGCTGGTGATCTACGCCGACTCGATGGGTCAGCACTTGCTGATCGGCGACCTGCTCAACGTCGCCAGCAAGCGCAACCTGACCAGCGAACGCATGGAAAAACTGACCGCGATCAAATGGGAAAGCCTGCCGCTGAAGAATGCCATCAAGGTCGTCAAGGGAGACGGTTCGCGCAAACTGGCCGTCTTCTCCGACCCGGATTGCCCGTATTGCAGGAAGGCGGAAGTCGAATTCGCCAAGCTGGATAACGTCACCATCTACACCTTCGCCTATCCGCTCGCGATGCACCCGGACGCCGGCCGCAAATCGAAGCTGGTCTGGTGCAGCAAGGACCGCACTCAAGCCTGGCTGGACCTGATGCTGAAAAACGTGGTGCCGAGCGGTAAAGCCGACTGCGACAACCCGATCGAGGAAAACCTTGCTCTAGGCGCCAAGCTGCGCATTGACGGCACACCGGCGTTGATTTTCGAGAATGGCAAGCGCATCCCGGGCTATGTCGATGCCAAACGTCTGGAAACCATGCTGGATGGGGCTGAGGTCCGCAAGGTCGGTGCCAGGAACTGAAACTGACGTTTTAACAAAAGGGATCCGGCGAGATTTACCTCGCCGGATCCCTTTTTCTACGCTGCCAGAACTGGTGAAAGTACAAGCCAGTTGCTGCAAACGCCTATATCGCAGACCTCGAACTACAGCGCTGCAACCAATACGTGAATCTCAATAGAAGCGATCATCCACAGACGCTTCTTCCCGAATCAGTTTTTGCGCTTCACGCGCCAGCGCGCGCATTACCGTCGTAGCGGTTTGCATCCCTTCCACCGCCATGCCGCTGACCACCGGCGCCACCTTTGCGGCCAGTTGTTTCGCATCAATGCCCGGCATCAAATTGCACGAACCGCCACCGGCATTCGCCATGCCACCCATGCCACCCATCATTCCCATCCCGGCGGCCCGGCTGCCTTCCAGAAAACCACGCTGGAATTGCACCGCTTCCCACTGTTCGCGCATCATCTTGCCGGCCTGCATGGGAGAAATTTCACCGCTGCGCAAACCTTGCTCGATACGTTCCATCTGTTGATTCAGTCGCGCTTCCATCGAATGCATCATTGCCGCGCCGGCATCGCCATTATTCATGCGCGGCAGAGTGTTGGTCGGGCTCGCCTGCGGTGCAGAAGCGGAACCGAAAAAGCAGGATCCGTTATCGGCTTGCGCCAGACCAGCGCTCAAAGACAAGGAAACCAGCGTGCAAAGGCTCAAAGTTTTCAACATCGAAGTGGTTGTCATGACATGACTCCTGAAAGAATCCCGCTTGCAGGATGCGAAGCAGGTGAAGCCAGTCTGAGCAGTGCATGTAAGCCGAACGTGTGCGGTCTGTAGTAGATATGTAATGAGATGTTTCAACCAGGTTGAACCAGAAGTCATTTGACCCAGCGCGATTTGAACAATCCCTGTTTCAAGCATGGCAAGGTTGCACAGAGGAAATCCATTGACATGAACGCCAAGCAGGACGCGATGCCAGCCACAGTCAGAACCCGGCTCCGCAAAGCCACCCATTCCGCGCACGTTCGGCTGAACCGGAATCCCATGCTGCACCGTTTGACCGAAGCCGATCTGACGCTCGCTGACTATCTCAACGTCATACAAGCCTATGTTTTTTTCTATCAGCGACTCGAATCCCGCATTGCCCAGGCCACCCTATTGATCGATGAGGCTTTTTCCTATGCTTCACGCGAAAAAGCCGGCTGGTTATCGGCCGATCTGGCCCATCACGGCATCGTCACACCAGTCCAACCACCGCTGGCGGAAGCGGAATGGGACTTCGGTGTAATCGACAACATCGGCCATCTCGCCGGCGTTTTGTACGTGATCGAAGGCTCCACGCTGGGAGGACAAATAATCGTCCGCCATCTGGAAAAAAACCTAGGCCTGACCCGCGAATCCGGTGCCCGCTTCTTTCATGGGTACGGCGCCGACACCGAAGCCCATTGGCAAGAATTCTGCGTCTGGCTGGAAACATTGAGCCTGCAAGACAACCAGATCGAGCGCGCAGAGCAGGCCGCTCGAACACTGTTCAGCAAACTTGAAACCTTGCTTGGTGCTTGCTCACGAAGCAGGCCAGCGGTGACAGCTTTGCCTTTTTGATACGATGCCGCTATTGGAATGATCCGGTGGTATCGCACTGCGCTGGTTCGAAAGTGAAAAAACAAGCGACAAAGCGTCAGAGACACATTCTTACCGAATAAATACGATGCAAATCAACAGGATATTGATTTTATGCTGCTCATGATCGACAACTACGACAGCTTCACCTACAACCTCGTGCAGTACTTCGGCGAGCTGGGCGAAGACGTGCGGGTGCACCGCAACGATGAAATCAGCGTCGCCGACATCGAGGCGATGCAACCGGAGCGCATCGTCATTTCGCCCGGCCCGTGCACGCCGAACGAGGCGGGCATTTCGGTGGCGACCATCACCACCTTTGCCGGGCGCATTCCGCTGCTCGGCGTCTGCCTCGGCCATCAGAGCATCGGCCAGGCGTTTGGCGGCAAAATCGTGCATGCCAAGCAGTTGATGCACGGCAAGACTTCGCCGATCCATCATGCCGACATCGGCGTGTTTCGCGGACTGCCGAATCCGTTCACGGCGACGCGCTACCACTCGCTGGTGATCGAGCGCGAAAGCCTGCCGGATTGCCTGGAAATCACCGCCTGGACCGACGACGGCGAGATCATGGGCGTGCGCCACAAGACGCTGGCGGTGGAAGGCGTGCAGTTCCACCCGGAATCGGTGCTGACCGAACACGGCCACGCGCTGCTGAAGAATTTTTTGACGGAGACCCGCTGAATGAAACCCCAGGAAGCGCTGCTGCGCATCATCGAACACCGCGAAATTTTCCACGATGAAATGCTGTCGCTGATGCGCCAGATCATGGCCGGCGAGGTCACCCCGGTGATGATCGCAGCCCTCATCACCGGCCTGCGCGTGAAGAAGGAAACCATCGGCGAGATCACCGCCGCGGCGATGGTGATGCGCGAACTCTCCACCAAGGTGCCGGTCGCCGACCGCACGCATCTGGTCGACACCTGCGGCACCGGCGGCGACTCGGCGCACACCTTCAACATCTCCACCGCCGCCACCTTCGTCGCGGCCGGGGCCGGCGCGCGCGTGGCCAAGCACGGCGGACGTTCGGTGTCGTCCAAATCGGGCAGCGCCGATGTGCTGGAAGCGCTCGGCATCAACATCAACCTGCCCCCGGAACAGGTCGCCGTCGCCATCGCCGAAGTCGGCCTCGGCTTCATGTTCGCGCCCAACTATCACAGCGCGATGAAACACGCCGCGCCGGTGCGCAAGGAACTGGGCGTGCGCACCCTGTTCAACATTCTCGGCCCGCTGACCAACCCGGCCGGCGCGCCGAATCAGGTGATGGGCGTGTTCCATCCGGATCTGGTCGGCATCCAGGTGCGCGTGCTGCAACGCCTGGGCAGCGAACGCGCGCTGACCGTGTTCGGCCGCGAAGGTCTGGATGAAATTTCCATTTCCGGCGAAACCCTGGTCGGCGAACTGCGCGACGGCGAAGTGCGCGAATAC